>NZ_JYDG01000092.1:0-11425 GCF_003263545.1 Rahnella sp. AN3-3W3 | reverse complement strand
AACTTTTAACTTATTGATTTTAGTTTAATACCCCACCCCAGCCCTCCCCTTCGCAGGGGAGGGAGCAGACCGAGTTTTTAATTCCCCACCCTTCTCAGAGAGGAGCAGAACGGAGTCTCACTCGTAATCTGACATCGGTACACACGAACAGAACAAATTCCTGTCCCCGTACACGTCATCCAGACGTTTCACGGTCGGCCAGTATTTGTTGTCGTAACCGGCCGGGAATACCGCCACTTCGCGGGTGTACGGATGGTTCCAGTCACTGACCAGCTCATTCTGCACGTGCGGCGCGTTCACCAGCGGGTTGTCTTCCAGCGGCCATTCGCCTTTCGCTACACGGTCGATTTCACTGCGGATTGCCAGCAGCGCATCAATGAAGCGATCCAGTTCCAATTTGCTTTCGGATTCGGTCGGCTCAACCATCAGCGTACCGGCAACCGGGAAGGACATGGTCGGCGCGTGGAATCCGTAGTCGATCAGACGCTTGGCGATATCCATTTCACTGATACCGGTCGTCTCTTTCAGCGGACGAATATCCAGAATGCATTCGTGCGCCACACGGCCATCACGCCCGGTATACAGCACCGGATAGGCGTCTTTCAGACGGGTCGCAATGTAGTTGGCATTCAGAATTGCCACCTGGCTGGCTTGTTTCAGACCTTCCGCGCCCATCATGCGGATGTACATCCAGCTGATTGGCAGGATGGAAGCGCTGCCGAACGGAGCCGCAGAAACCGCGCCGTTTTGGGTCAGCACGCCGTCAATCTGCACCACGCTGTGACCCGGAACGAACGGAGCCAGATGTGATTTCACACCAATCGGGCCCATGCCCGGACCGCCGCCGCCGTGCGGGATACAGAAGGTTTTATGCAGGTTAAGGTGCGAGACGTCCGCGCCGATGTAACCCGGAGTCGTAATGCCGACCTGCGCGTTCATGTTCGCGCCGTCGAGATAAACCTGACCGCCGTACTGATGCACAATCTGGCAAACTTCACGGATGGTTTCTTCGTAAACGCCGTGCGTTGACGGGTACGTCACCATGATACATGACAGTTCGTCGCCCGCTTTCGCGGCTTTCTCACGCAGGTCACTCAGGTCGATGTTGCCCTGTTTGTCACACGCGACCACCACCACGGTCATGCTCGCCATCTGCGCGGAAGCCGGGTTGGTGCCGTGCGCTGAACTTGGGATCAGGCAGATGTGACGACCGCTTTCGTTACGGCTTTCGTGGTAACGACGGATGGCCAGCAGCCCCGCGTATTCGCCCTGTGCGCCGGAGTTTGGCTGCATGCAAACTGCGTCGTAACCGGTGAGCTGAACCAGCCATTGTGACAGCTGACCAATCATTTGCTGATAACCGCCAGCCTGTTCTGTCGGGCAGAACGGGTGCAGCTCGGCAAATTCCGGCCAGGTAATCGGGATCATTTCTGCCGCAGCGTTCAGTTTCATGGTGCAGGAACCCAGCGGGATCATCGCCTGATTCAGCGCCAGATCCTTTTTCTCCAGACGGTGCATATAACGCATCATCTCGGTTTCGCTGTGGTACTGGTTGAATACCGGATGGGTCAGGATCGGATCCACACGTAACATCGCGGCAGGAATAGAGTTGCTGTCGGTCGATGCAGCTGTATCCAGTTTGTCGATATCCAGACCGTTATCGTCACCCAGCAGGGCGGCAAACAGAATCTGAACGTCTTCGCGGGACGTCGCTTCGTCGAGAGTGATACCGACTGCGCCGTGAATGTCAGTACGCAGGTTCAGACCGAAACTCAGCGCGCGTTCCAGCACGGCGGCTTTGTCTTTAACTTCAACGGTCAGCGTATCGAACCAGGTGTTATGACGCAGCGTCAGGCCGCCCTGTTTCAGGCCAGCGGCCAGAATGTCGGTCAGACGATGAATGCGTGACGCAATGCGTTTCAGGCCTTCAGGGCCGTGGAATACCGCATACAGGCTGGCAATGTTCGCCAGTAAAACCTGCGAGGTACAAATGTTGGAGTTGGCTTTTTCGCGGCGGATATGTTGCTCGCGGGTCTGCATCGCCATACGCAGTGCAGTTTTGCCTGCGGCATCACGGGAAACACCGATGATACGGCCCGGCATGGAACGTTTGAATTCGTCTACGCAGGCGAAGAAGGCCGCGTGCGGACCACCGTAGCCCATCGGCACACCAAAGCGTTGCGCAGAACCGAAGACCACGTCTGCACCCTGCTTGCCCGGTGCGGCCAGCAGAACCAGCGCCATAATATCAGCGGCAACGCTGGTAATAATTTTGCGGGATTTCAGTTCGCCCAGCAGCGCGGTGTAATCATGAACTTCGCCGGTGGTGCCAACCTGCTGCAACAGCACGCCGAACACGCCTTCCAGCTCGAGCACTTTTTCCGCTTTATCAACGATGATGTCAAAACCGAATGTTTCCGCACGGGTGCGTACCACATCCAGCGTTTGCGGGTGCACGTCGTCCGCCACGAAGAAACGGTTAGCGTCTTTCAGTTTGCTGGCACGTTTTGCCAGCGCCATCGCTTCGGCGGCGGCAGTCGCTTCATCGAGCAAAGAAGCAGAAGCCAGATCCAGACCGGTCAGATCTAACGTCAGTTGCTGGAAGTTCAGCAGCGCTTCAAGACGGCCCTGCGACACTTCCGGCTGATACGGCGTGTATGCGGTATACCAGCCCGGATTTTCCAGCATATTGCGCAGGATAACCGGCGGCGTCAGCACCGCGCTGTAACCCATACCGATGTAGGATTTATAGCGCTGGTTCTGGCTGGCAATGGCTTTAAGCTCAGCCAGCGCCTGATGTTCCGTCACGGCATCGCCGACAGCCGGCGGGCCAGGTAACTGGATATCGACCGGAACGATCTGCTGTATCAGCGCATTTAAAGAATCCGCACCGACCGTTTCCAGCATTTGTTGTTGCTGCTGAGAAGACGGACCGATATGGCGGCCGATAAAGGCTTCGCTGTGTTCGAGTTGGCTGAGAGTCTGAGTCATTTGCTACGCATTCCTGAAATCTGCTGGAGGTGTCTTGGGATACTGACAAAAGCTACGGGTCGGGATCTGCCCCGCAAGCGGGTTGCGGGGCGGGTGAACAGTGTTTAATCAGTCTTCAATGGATGCTGAATAGGCTTCTGCATCAAGCAGCTTAGCCAGTTCGCTTTCGTCTGACGCTTTAATCTGGAACAGGAAACCGGTGCCGTAGGGCTCGCTGTTTACCAGCTCCGGAGAACCTTCCAGTTCGCTGTTAACCGCAACGATTTCGCCGCTGATTGGAGAATAAATATCTGACGCCGCTTTGACGGATTCAGCTACGGCACAGTCTTCACCGGCAGCGACTTGGCGGCCGACTTCTGGCAGATCAACGAAAACCATGTCGCCCAGTAATTCCTGCGCGTGTTCGGTGATGCCTACGGTGTAAACGCCGTTGCCTTCTGAACGTACCCACTCGTGGGAAGAGGCGTATTTCAAATCTGCTGGAACATTGCTCATGTTACTTTCTCCAAAAAAGTGCTTAATTCAGCGTTAACTGGATAATTTTTATTACGAATTCTTTACTGCACCAGTGGTTTGCCGTTACGGACAAAACCTGGCTTAGTGACTTTTACCGGCATTTCGCGGTTACGGATTTGCACAATAGCGTTTTCGCCAATGCCCGCCGGAACGCGCGCCAGTGCAATACTGTAGCCCAGCGTCGGAGAGAATGAGCCGCTGGTGATCACGCCTTCCAGCGTGTTGCCCGCGCTGTCGGTGAATCGTACCGGCAGTTCGTTACGCAATACGCCTTTCTCGGTCATCACCAGGCCTACCAGCTGTTCAGTGCCCTGCTCGCGCTGTCTTTCCAGTGCGTCACGGCCAATAAAGTTACGGTCTTCCGGGAGCCAGGCGATGGTCCAACCCATGTTGGCCGCCAGTGGTGACACGCCTTCGTCCATTTCCTGACCATAGAGATTCATGCCAGCTTCCAGACGCAGCGTGTCGCGTGCGCCCAGACCGGCGGGTTTCACGCCTGCGGCCAGCAATTTCTGCCAGAAATCGGCCACCTGCTCTTGCGGCAGCGCGATTTCATAACCCGCTTCGCCGGTATAACCGGTGGTGGCGATAAACAGATCGCCCGCCTGAACGCCAAAGAACGGCTTCATGCCCGCGACCGCTTGTTTTTGTTCAGCGGTGAACAAGGTTTCCGCTTTTTCTTTCGCCTGCGGCCCCTGCACAGCGACCAGCGCCAGATCATCACGCACCGTCAGTTCAACAGCGTACTGTTCTGCATGCTGCGAAATCCATGCCAGATCTTTCTCGCGGGTAGCGGAGTTAACCACCAGACGGAAATAATTTTCGTTGAGGAAGTAAACGATCAGGTCGTCTATCACGCCGCCGGACGCATTGAGCATGCCGGTGTACAGCGCTTTGCCGGGAACGGTGAGTTTGGCGACATCGTTCGCCAGAAGATAACGGAGGAATTCACGGGTACGGGCACCGTGGAGATCGACAATGGTCATGTGCGAGACGTCAAACATACCGGCATCCTGACGCACGATGTGGTGTTCATCCAGCTGAGAGCCATAATGCAAAGGCATCATCCAGCCGTGGAAATCGACCATACGCGCGCCGCACGCAACATGTTGTTCATAAAGCTGAGTCTGCTTAACCATCTTATTCCTCATTTGAATACAAATGCATAAACGGCACACCACGTAAAAGCCCAAAATCATTCGAGTCAGATCAAGGCGGCAACTGAGTGAATCCCCGGGAGCATACATAAGTATGTGACCGGGGTTCGCGAAGGAAGCCAACGCGGAGATAGCTCGAATGATGACGGGATTTTGCGTGGTGGCGCAAACGATACCCTCGTTCGAACTTACCACTGAATAAGCTCACTAACCATAAGTTAAAATATGCAGAGCGGGATAAATGTCAGTGATTTCACAAGGGCATTGTGCAGAGTTTTTGACTGGCAAACTGGGGTTTGTGACGCAAAATCTACAAATAAACATCAAAAGTGTCGATGTTATATAACGACAAGGCCGATTTCTCACCATTTGCAGAATGAGAAATCCGGCCCCGGATTAGAAAATGTAATGGAAAAACTGAGATGAAATTAGATTATTTCAATCGAAGTGAATCGTCCTGTAACCACTCAGGTAAATCATTCAGCCCCATCGCCTGACGCACCAGTTTCGGTTTCACGCCCGGAAGAGAATCCGCCAGCGTCAGGCCGATATCCCGCAGCAGTTTTTTGGCAGGATTGTCACCGGCAAACAGTTCGCGGAAGCCCTGCATACCCGCCAGCATCAGCGCGGCGCTGTGTTTACGACGGCGCTCGTAACGGCGCAAATACATGTGCTGGCCGAAATCTTTGCCTTCTTTTTGCAGTCTTCGGATTTCAGATGCCAGTTCTGCGGCATCCATGAAACCTAAGTTGACGCCCTGACCGGCCAGCGGATGCACGGTGTGCGCCGCATCGCCCACCAGCGCCAGACGTGGCCCGGCAAAGCTGCGGGCATAACGACCGGTCAGCGGGAAGGTCAGGCACTCGCTTTCTACGGTACAAATACCCAGGCGCAGGTCAAAGGTACTGGCGAGGATTTTGTTGAACTCTTCAGGCTCCAGCGCGCTCAGGCGCTGCGCTTCATCCGGCGAAACTGACCAGACAATAGAAGATAAATGGGTATCGGCCAGCGGCAGAAATGCCAGAATGCCTTCGCCGTGGAAGACCTGGCGTGCAACAGACTGGTGCGGCTCTTCAGTGCGGATGGTCGCAACCAGTGCATGATGGCGATAATCCCAGAATGTCAGCGGGATATCAGCGTGCTGACGCAGCCACGACTGCGCGCCGTCCGCGCCGACCACTAACCGTGCAGTGAGCTGACGATCATCATTAAGGGTGATAAACGCCTCGTTTTCGCCCCACGCCACATTTTTCAATGTGGCCGGCGCGAGCAAAGTGATGTCGGAAGATTGTTCCGCACGCTGCCATAAGGCGCGATGTATCACCTGGTTTTCAATGATGTGGCCGAGATGGCTAAAACCATACTCTTCGCCACGGAACGCGATTTTGCCGAAGCTGTCGCGATCCCAGACTTCCATCCCCTGATAGGCATTGGCACGCTGAGCAATAATATTGTCCCAGACGCCGATATATTTCAGCAGACGTTCACTGGCAGCATTAATAGCTGAAACCCGTAAACCCGGCTGGTCCGGTAGCGGTGAATCGAGATCCGGCAGCTTGTTTTCCAGCACCGCCACGCGCAGACCGCTGCCCTGTAAACCACACGCCAGCGCCAGACCCACCATTCCGCCACCGGCGATAACCACATCAAAAGATTGCATAATTTTTCCTGTAAGGCTTAACGGTCAACCCAACCTAAAGTTCTGCGGGTAAACGCATCGCGCAAGGGCGTAATGCCTTCCATCGCCAGTAAACCGAGATTACGTCCGACCATTAGCGGCAGCCAGCGGTTGGCAAAAAGGTGGATCAGGCCATCGGTCACGCCGACGGTTGCCTGTTGATCGGGCTGACGGCGCTGCTGATAGTCACTCAGTACGCGGTAACTGCCGACATCGCTGCCATTCGCCGTCGCATTAGCCAGCGTTTCCGCCAGTGTCATGACATCACGCAGACCGAGATTAAACCCCTGACCAGCAATCGGATGCAGTGTTTGTGCTGCATTGCCGACCAGTGCCAGACGATGGCTGATATGACTGTTGGCTTGCTGTAATTGCAGCGGATAGCTGAAACGTTTACCGGCCTGTTTTATAGTGCCCAGACGCCAGCCAAACGCTTTTTGCAGCTCGCTGAGGAACTGCGCTTCGCTCCAGTGATCAATCTCTTCTTTCGCTTCGCGCGGATGACACCAGACCAGCGAGCTGCGTCCATCGGACATCGGCAGCAGTGCCAGCGGCCCGTGTTTTGTGAAGCGCTCAAAAGCACGATTGTTGTGCGACTCGCTGGTTGCCACGTTGGCAATGACAGCGATCTGACCATAATCCTCACGCTGCCAGCCAATGTTGCAGGCTTTCGCCAGCGAAGAATGTGAACCGTCAGCGGCGACAAGCAGCTGCGCGGTCAGCGTTTCACCGGTATCAAGCGTGACACTGGCAGAATCCTGCGAACGCGCGACATCCGTGACTTTCGCCGGACAATGCAGCGTGACGCCGGGGGCATTTTTCAGCATGGCAAACAGCCGTTTGCCGACTTCATGCAACTCAACCACCTGCCCGAGCGCTTCGACGCCGTAATGCGCAGCATTGAGATTCACAAAAGCCGCATGACCGCGATCACTGACGTGAATATCACGTATTGGCGTGGCGATAGCTTTCAGGGCCGGCCAGATGCCAGCACGGGCCAACTGCTGGCAGGTTCCCTGCGCCAGCGCAATCGAGCGGGCATCAAAACCAGGATGTCCATGATGATCCGGTGCAGTGGCTTCCACCAGATGCACCGGCAAACTGCCCTGCGTCAGCGAGGAAATCGCCAGCGCCAGCGAGGCACCGGTCATTCCGCCGCCAACAATGACTATGCTCATATTATTTCTGTGCCGCCGCCATTAATGCTTCAATTTCATCGGCTTCTTTCACCACATCGCCGGTCAGAATTTCAATGCCGGTGGCGGTGATCAGAATGTCGTCTTCGATACGGATACCGATGCCACGGTAAGCTTCGGGTACGTCCGCGTCCGGCGCGATATACAGGCCCGGTTCAACGGTCAGTACCATGCCAGGTTCCAGCGTACGGCTGCGATCTGCCGAGCCGTAATGACCCACGTCATGAACGTCCAGCCCCAGCCAGTGCGATAAGCCGTGCATGAAGAACTGTTTGTGCGCCTGCTCAGCGTAAAGGGTTTCAACGTCGCCCTTCATCACGCCGAGTTTGATCAGGCCTTCAATCATCACGCGCACTGCGGCTTCGGTTGCAGCCTGAATGCTGCTGCCCGGGCCGAAGACCTCCAGCGCTTTATATTCTGACGCCAGCACGATGTCGTAGATTTCACGCTGCGCTTTGCTGAATTTGCCGTTCACCGGGAACGTACGGGTGATATCACCGGCATAGCCCTGATATTCACAACCGGCGTCGATCAGCACTAAATCGCCGTCACGCAGTTCGCATTCATTTTCGGTGTAATGCAGAATGCAGCCGTTTTCGCCGCCGCCCACGATGGTGTTGTAGGATGGATAACGCGCGCCGTGACGGTTAAATTCGTGATGAATTTCGCCTTCAAGCTGATATTCAAACATGCCCGGACGACATTTTTCCATCGCACGGGTATGCGCCAGCGCGGTAATGTGTCCGGCACGGCGCATGATGGCGATTTCTTCCGCTGATTTGAACAGGCGCATGTCGTGCACCCATGGACGCCAGTCAATGACAGTCGCAGGAGCAGAGAAATTCTGGCGGAAGCCTTTGCGCAGTTTTTCCATGGCACGGTTTACGATTTCATCGGCATAGGCGTAATCGCCTTGCGCGTGATACACCACATCAAGGCCGTTGAGCAGCAGATGCAACTGGTCGTTGATGTCGTCAAAAGGCAGCGCTTTGGTCACGCCAAGTTTGGCGGGCGCAGCATCCTGACCTAAACGACGGCCAAACCAGATTTCAGCGGTGAGATCACGCACACGGTTAAACAGTACACTGTGGTTATGATTTTCATCACTTTTCACCAGGATAAGCACCGCTTCCGGTTCATTGAAACCGGTGAAGTACCAGAAATCACTGCTCTGACGATACGGGTATTCACTGTCAGCACTGCGTGTTGCTTCCGGGGCAGAAAAAATTATCGCAGCGCTTCCCGGTGCCATCTTCGCTAACAGCGCCTGACGACGATTCTCAAACTCTTGCTGAGTCATCACCTTCTCCTGAAATCGTTTTAATGTGTGCAATGTTCGGTTAATACCATCAACCATTAATGCAATGTACGGTGGTTTTCCGCAGCCGTCGGGCGGCTGTGACCAAATTCACCAAAGCAAAGAATCGCTGCGACGCGAACGTATTCGACAACTTCCTCTAAAGATTGCGCCAGTTGTTCCTGATCTTCATCTTCGTCGTAACCGAGTTGCGCGATGCTACGCAAATCATCGATAGCTTCACCGACTTCGCCTTTCACTTTAGCAAGTTTAGGCTGCATCATGCCCAGACCGAGCAGGAAATGGTTCACCCATCCGGCCAGCGCATCGGCACGCTCAAAGACGTGTTTGTCATCGTCAGGCATCAGCATTTTAAATTCAAAGCTGTCATCTTCGAGGGTATCTGACGTCACTTTGCGCAGTTGTTGCAGCAAATCTGCCAGCGTGTGCGGGAAGGCCATGCCTTCGTTTGTCAGGTCATGCACCATCGTCAGCCAGCTGCCGTCGCGATTGCCACCGCACAGCAAGCCACTGATCAAACCGTGCATTTCTGCTGCGGTTAAAGCAACCGATTGTTGTTTCAGGTTTTGATCCAACGAATCGTAAGTAGGGTAAGTATTCTCAATAGACATGCGCATTCGCCATCGTTGGTCGGTTAAGTTCGTGTTATGCTACCACCAAGGTCTGTCGTAGTACCAGATTAGCAGCCCGCGATGGGGTGGTATAAGGCATGAATGGCACGCCCTGAACAATCGGGCAGCAGTCAGCCGGTCATGGGGTTGTAACCTGGTATTGAGATAGTTATAGTGGCGCCCGCTTCCAACATCCTGCGCCAGGTCGTAGTGGTCACGTTGGGGCGGACGAATAAATCAGCAGGAAGGTGGCATGTCTGCACAACCGGTAGATATTCAAATTTTTGGTCGCTCTTTACGAGTGAATTGTCCGCCAGAACAACAGGAAGCACTGAATCTGGCAGCTGATGATCTTAATCAGCGGTTGCAAGATCTGAAAGTTCGCACTAGAGTCACCAATACAGAGCAACTGGTTTTCATCGCGGCATTAAACGTATGTCACGAACTTGCTCAGGAAAGGTTGAAAACACGCGACTATGCATCCAATATGGAACAACGCATTCGGATGCTGCAACAAACCATCGAGCAAGCTTTGCTCGAACAAGGCCGGATCTCTGAACGTGAAGGGGCGCCTTTCGAATAACACGCGTTGCTGACTGACTGGTCACAGGTCGTCAGAAACGGTAAAAAATTTCTCTGAGATGTTCGCCAGCGGGCCCGTCCCCTGAGCCGATAATTAGTACCAACAGAATGTGATGATCCGTAATCGGTGCGCATGCTCGGTCCGTCCGAGAAGCCTAAAGACTGCGACAGCACGTTCACCTTGAACCATGGGTTCAAGGGTTACAGCCTGCGACGGCATCTCGGAGATTCCCCTTTCTTTTCGGTACATCCCTTTCTGGTGTTTGTATCTATGTCCTACACTCCTCAGTTCGTTTTACCCCGACAAATTATCCGCACCGAAATTCGCCAACGCAGAAACTCTCTGACCGCTGAGCAGCAAACGCATTTTGCCCATCAGGCCGCGGAACGTGTCGCCACGCATCCTGAGATTCAATCCGCAACAACCATTTCCGTCTTTCTGTCTTTTGATGGCGAGCTGGATACAGCCCCCCTGATCGACCGCTTATGGCGCGAAGGTAAGCAACTTTGCCTGCCGGTACTTCACCCTTTCTCTGCGGGTAATCTGCTTTTTCTGCGTTATACGCCCGAAACACCGCTGGTCCGCAATCGCCTCAAAATCCTTGAGCCGCAGCTGGACGTCACGCAGGTCATTCCTTTATTACAGCTGAATATCATCCTGACGCCACTGGTCGCCTTCGACAGCACCGGGCAACGTTTAGGGATGGGTGGCGGCTTTTATGACCGTACTCTGGAAAACTGGCAGGAAGGCGGGCCGTATCCGATAGGTCTGGCGCACGATTGCCAGCATGTGGATGCGTTGCCGACAGAACACTGGGATGTGCCGTTACCTGAAGTAATTACGCCAGGTAAAGTATGGACATGGTAATGCCAGACAAATAAATATCGCTGTAAAGCGCAGATACGCCATAAGCTGCAAGCAACATTTAGTATGTTGTAACTAAGCAGGTTATCTTTACGCCAAACAACACATCAGCCCCCACCAACCCTCTTAAATAAAACATATCCCTCCATTTGTACATTCCGTTACACGCCGATACCAATCACTCACGGACAGCGCTGTTCGTCACGCCTATTATTCTCTCACCGGCCCCGCAGTGGGGTGGACACATAAACCAAAAATTCTTAAGGAATTACACATGAAAAAAGTATTAGCTCTGGTTGTAGCCGCTGCAATGGGCCTGTCTTCAGTTGCTTTCGCTGCTGAAACCACCGCAACTCCAGCACCAGCTGCAACAGCAACTACCGCTGCTCCGGCTCATGCGACCAAACACAAAGCACATAAAAAACCTGTGCAGAAAGCTCAGGCTGCCAAGAAACACAAAAAAGCAGCCAAGAAAGCACCAGTAGCTCAGAAAGCTCAGGCCGCTAAAAAA
>NZ_JYDG01000091.1:0-19400 GCF_003263545.1 Rahnella sp. AN3-3W3 | reverse complement strand
GCATTTTTTAGGATAAGTTTAATTCGGTTCCTGCTATTTCCCTATGGCTATCCAATAACCGTAATGTCCCCCTGAAGTGGCGCCTACCATCATTGTAAAAGTTGAAGGTGTAGCTGGAAGAGCTGCAAAAGGATACGCAGTTGACGAAGAGGAACGTGCGTTATCATAACTTGAAACAACAGTATAATTAGTGTCACTAAATGGAACAGGAAGGCTGATGGTTGTCGGTGAACCTGATAAGCCAGCAAGGGAAATACCACGTTGTATAATGTCACCACTTGGTAATCTTATCCAATTAGGGCCACTTGCAAATGCGGACATATCAGGAATTTGGTTAATGCCTGTACCTACTCCACGTTTTGCTGCTTCACCCAGGCCTAAGTTTTCTAACACTTTGGCAACGAGATTCTTGTCTTTAATTTCTTTCAAAGCATTCGCAATTTGTAAGTATTGCGCATGTGGATTCACAGCCGCCACATGTTTCGCCATCAGGTCATCCGCATACGTCTTAACCTCAATGACTTTATCATCGACATATTTGCGAGTTGCCAGTACCACAGACGGATCAATTTTCAGCGTTACCGCGTCAGTGCTGTTTACCACTAAAATCATACGTACGGTTTGAGTGCGGCCGCTGCCTTCCTGTAACTGGGGTTTATAGGTTTCAGGGCAGTTGGCGATAGCAATCAGCGTATTGTCCTGATCAAATAAGCCAATCTCGCGGATCCAAAATCCCCCCTGATCTTCGGGAATGATCTGTTCAGCAATGATCTGGTTAGTATTCGCCGGATCAACGCTGAGTGAGTTGAGTGAGGCGCGACGTTTTTCGCCGATCAATTTTGTTTGTGCCGGATCGGGCGTTGGCAAAATACCGCCGCCATCACCGACAGCCATTTGCGTCAGACTTAGTTGTGTACCCAGCGCGGTAGCATTGGCCAGTTTCGCTGCACCCAGATTGGTCAGCAACGCATAATATTTAGCTGTCATAATTAACTCTCAGGTTGTCGATTAAATGAATGGCTGAACCGGTATAGACAGAGCCGGATGCAGTAATGGTTTCAGGGAAATAGGGATAAACCGTCAGTTCTTCGCCGTCGTAAGTCGCTGCGGCGATATAAAAATCACCGGTGACGTCCAGATTGATGGAGAGCCCGATCAGATGACGGCTACAGGGTTTGGCATCGGTGATCAGGCGTTCGAGTTCCTGGTACATTTCTTCCGTAATGCCCGTTTCAAGTACGCCGACATCAAGGCGAAAAGTGCCCGGAACATCGTGGGTCTGCCACCATTCGGTGACGCGAATTAAATATCCCAGCGGTTCAACGACCCGTCGCAATGCGCCGATGGTGCCTTTGTGTTTATGAACGAACCAGGCGGCGAGAACGGCAGAGCGTTTCGCCGGTTCGGTCCAGTTTTCATCCCAGCGATCGACCGAAAATGCCCAGGCAAGATAAGGCAGCAACTCCAGCGGGCAGGTATCAGGATCCCAAAGTTCACGCAGAGGAACGCTGAGATTACCTATTTGCGACAGCGCCTGTGCGGCCGCAACTTCAAGCTGAGTAGAACCCGAAGGTAACAGACGATTACTCATCCGAGCCTCCCACTGTCAGTGAGTAATCGGTACAAAGTGACGCCTGAGTTTTATCAAGCACGATGTCTGCCAGCGGTGATGAAAGCTCAACACGCTGAACGCCTTCAACATGCAAAGCGGCATAGATTGCAGAAAGCCGGATATCGCGACCTAACCGGCTTTGCGTGTTGATGTAGGTTTTCAGCTGCGCTTCAGACGCCGCACGGACGGGCTCAATTTCAGGTGTAGGCAAAACATACAGCACGGCATCAATCTGATAAGGCACAATCTCAGCTGCCTGTACTGTGACGCGATCGGCAACCGGACGGACATCTTCATCGTTCAGGGCTTTCTCCACGGCAAGGAGCAAATCACTGGAGGCAACGCCGTCGTCATCACGTGACAAAATAGTGACGGTCACTTCAGCGGGCGACGGGCTGATTGCCGATGCATCCGCAATGCGCCCGTCTGCCGAGCGGGCATGATATTCGTAAGCGCCGGTCGGACCGGCCACGCTTAACCCTTCAAATGCCTGAGGGATGCGCATACGTAAATCACTATCAGCTTCCAGAATGGCAGCCGTTGGCGGGATGGTGGTGTTATCCGCTGGCTGTAAAACCAGGCGCTGAACATTAAAATTCGCCGCCAGCTGATCCAGATCGCTGCCTGTCGCATACGCCACCATTACCGCGCGGGCGGATTCGTTAACTCGCTGGCGCAGGATCAGTTCGCGGTAAGCGTTCTCCTGCAACAGCTTGACCAGCGGTTCGGATTCCAGCGTCAGTGTCCGGCTGATGGCTTCCTGCTGGTCGGCGGGATAGAGCGAAATCAGCGTCGTTTTACGTTCTTCAAGCAGGGTTTCATAATCCAGTTGTTCGACCACATCGGGGGCCGGTAACTGGCTCAAATCGATCGTTGCCATAAGTGTCAGCTCACAGGAATATTCAGGGAAAAATCCGTCGCCGTATCGTTACGGCTTCCGGTCAGTTCAATCACCATCTTGCCGTCGTAGCCGGTGTCAAAAGTGATAGCAGTCAGTGAAACGCGGGGTTCCCACTGCAACAGGGCGGTGTAACACACGGCCATCATCTGTAGCCGCAGGGCGCCGTTTTGCGGCTGATCAATCAGCTCCGACAGCAGCGAGCCGTAATTACGGCGCATCACTCTTGAGCCCACCGGCGTATTCAAAATATCGCTGACGGACTGGCGAATATGGTCGAGATCTTCGATAGCCAGACCGCTATTTCTGTCCATCCCCAGGTATTTCGGATTGCTCATTGCGGGCCTCCTGTCTGACCGCCACCGGTCTGAACACCGCTGTGGCGATGGGTATGCACAACGATGCCGTTGGATGTCAGGCTGCCGCCGCTATGGATTAAGTTGCCGGTCAGCGTGCCACCTTGTTTCACTTCAAGGGATCCGGTGGTCAGCTTGCTTGTGCAAACCACTTCCGGCGTGTCCAGCGTGATGCGGGTGCTGGCGGTGCAGCGGATTTCGGGCGCTGTTACCTCCACTTTCTGCGATGCGTTGATGACTGCGGTTTTAATTCCCGTCACTTTTAAAGCGCTTTGTGCCGGTTCGTATTCAAAAACGGCGCCGTCCGGGAAGGCCAGATGAAGGGCATCTGGCGAAGCCGATGGCGCGGGTGAGGCATCGGAGAAAACGGCGGGTAAGACGAATGCCGTATTCAGTTCGCCGCCCATCGAGAGCAGCAAAACCTGCTCGCCGACGGAAGGCGCCCACCAGCTGCGCGTGCGGCCAGCGCGGTGCGTCATCCACGGCAGCCAGGCCGTTACGTTGCTGCCCGTCGCAACGCGGCAACGTGCGTTGGCAAGATCCAGTTCTGAGACGTTGCCGATGCGCACCAGATTGCCAATCAGCCGCATTATGTCGTTGAGTTGAAGAGTCGTATTCATGGGATAAAGGATGCCGTTTCAGAGGGTTGAGCGACAACCGTTGACCGTTCGTCAGCGGCTGACACAACAAGGTTTACCGTGTCACACCGTCCAGCTGCTGATCAGTTCTCCGTTGAGATAAACCTCACGCGGCAGCGTCACGTTTTCCGGCAATGGGGGTTCAGGCAGATGCGTGATGGTGCGGACATCTTCTGAATCTGAAACCTGCACGCGCTCAGTCAGTTGCAGCGTCAGGACCAGGCTGTTCGCCTGCTGAGTGAAAGTGAAATCACTCAGCCGGTGCGCCGCGTTGCCGAGGATCTCAGGCTGATTAACCTGCAGCCAGTCGAGGACGGTGACCACGGTCAGATCGACCAGTATTTCGCTGATCGCTTCATCCGTAATCGTCACTGTCAGCGGATAGCGATATTCAAAAGACAGCGAAGGTGCCGATGTGGCTACCACGTTGCCGGCGCCGGTAGTCAGGGCCAGTTTTTCCGGTGCGGCAGTAAGCTGAGGGATTTGTTCAGTCAGCCGTTGTTGCAACTGAATCGGTTTTTGCATGTTGTGCCTCCTGACACTTTTTGATGGCTTCGATTTGTAAGCCGCAATCCATCAGCGCAGATTCCAGCTGGAGAATGTCGGCGCTCAGATCTTCATTGGTGACCGGTTTGCTGGCCGGCATCGGGCATGAGCTGACCGCCGGACAGCCAACGTAAATAATCGATGGCGGAGCTGAAGGCGGGACGCTGGTGCAGCCGGCTAACATCAGCAGGTAGCCCGGTATCAGCCCACTGACGGGTTTGCAGATTTTCATGGAGGCTCCTCTGCCTTTGTTTTTCGCGGCTTTGCATCATTTGCCGGGCCGTGCTCAGGTCTTCACGTAACGCCAGCTCAGCCTGCTCGCGCTGGCGCATTTGCTGGTTCAGAACGGTGATCAGCTGATCCCGTTGCTGCACCTGAGCCGCCAGGGCATCGCGTTGCAGACCAGCGTTGTTGAGGTCGTGCTGTAATGAACGGTTGGAAAGCAGCAGGATGGCGATCAGCAAAACCATCCCGGCCAGAAGTGCCGGTAACAGGCGCATTCAGACCCCTTTCAGGCAGACGGCACGCTCGGCATTTCGCCTGCGTTCCAGTCCGCGATTACGTTCACCATTAACGAAAACCCAGCGCGGGAGCTGATCACAAGCTTTCTGCCACTGCTGCTGGTTGATGAAAAATGCCAGCGTGGATTGACAGGCTGCTCCGGTGCCGACGTTAAAACCGAAGGACACGACGGCATCAAAAACCGGCTGTGGCATGGTCACCGGCATACATTTTTTAATGGCGCGCTCGGTCTGCTGAATATCTGCCAGCAGGTTTTCAGCGGCCTGATGTTCGGTAATGGTTTGTGCCGGTTTAACCCCTGCGGTGTGGCCGATGCCGCTGGTCCATACACCGGCACTGCACTGGTAGGGCTGCAGCTGACAGCCTTCAAAATCGGTGATAAGCCGCAATCCTTCTGCCGACACCTGCAGTGACAGATAGCCTGGCAATACCGCCATCAGCCCTAACACCACGGCAGCACTGCAGCGTTTAAGAGTTGAGGTTTTCATAGGTGTCTTTGCGCAGGCCGCTGCGTGCCAGCAACTGATAGCTTTTGCGCCGGTAATACCAGTTGATCAGGAACGTACCGACCCCGACACCAGAGCCGACCAGAAAGGCGAAGTCCTGCGATGTCAGGCTGGCGAGCCAGGTCAGTGAGGTGGCAATAAAATAGGCGCAGCCTGAACTGATGCGCTCAGTACTCAGTCCCATAATTTGATCGCCTCCTGAACCGGTTGTTCTGCAATGTCAGGTAAATCAACGGCCGTACCGTGAGGCAACAACGGACCTAAATCGGCGATGCCTTTATTGGCGGCAAAGACTTTTTCGACGACCGCAGCGGTACGGTTGTAATAACGCCAGCAAAGGGAATCGAGGGTGTCGCCCTGTTGTGCATAGACTTTCATGGGTTTTCTCCGCGAGTGAGTAGAATCGTCAGTTGATGAGATCAGTCTGCGGAATAGGGCGTGGAGCGGCAATCTGGAAGGGATGTGAAACGACTGGCACAACAGAGAAGCAGATAAATAACACAGGGAGAGGGCGGGGCGCTTAGTCCGGAGGGAAACCGGTCGGGCAAGCGCCAACAATGTTGATTACTACCGCCGCAGGGTCTGGTATTCAGTGAGGGTCGTCAGTACTCCCGTTGTAGCAGACTGCGTTCTGGTTCTCGTCAGTCAGCGCCTGACCTGCCAGTTCTGAGATCAGCGACATCATGACCAGAAATTCTTTTGGATTGCATTGGGCTGTCTGCGATATGTCTGCGATCAATTGTATCCTGGACAACGTTAGCTGTTGTTTAGTCAGGTTTTCCATTTTCTCCCCTCGCCAGATACTGTGTTTATATACAGTATTCTTTAATTGATCTAATACGTCAACACTCAGGGCATTTTAAAATTTATAATTGCTTGAATTTAAGCATGAATTTTTATTGGCACGGTTTTTGTGGTGATTGCCGGTTATATTCGTCGGAGGCGATCCACAGTTATTGACAGAACTCCAAGGTAAGCGAATCTCCGGCATTTCCACAGAACAAGGCCGGTGACGGACAATCCGCCATTGTTCGGTATGTGTCAGGTAAATAAGCGAAGTACCAAGATGCGGCGCGTAAATGCCGATGACTTTATGACGGGGCTCGCCCCAGGCATTGGTTTCCCCGCTGAGCTGGCGCGCAACGCGAACCGTTTGCTCTTTTCGCGGAATGTGTATGCCGCCCTGTGCCTGAATATAACCGGCAAAATCCCCCTGGTCGGCGGCGCTGCGGACGTCCTCTACGCGTTTATCAAAGCGGCTGTTCAGACTCTGATGTCTGATCCGCCGACATTCACGCCACGCGCCGACGGCAGGAATGCCAATGGCGTGAAATTGCGGGATCCGCCACGTCGATGCCCATGAGGTGACCGCAGTCGCGACATCAGTAAGCAGGCGTCCGGAGTCAAAATCCTTTTCGCCATCAAGCGCATAACCATCAATATTCTTGGAGACGTATTTCGCAATGTAACCCGCCGCACCGCCGCGGTTCAGCGGCTTACAATTAAAACGTGACTCCGCAGCGCCTGGCTCATCCGGATCTTCTTCCAGTGCGTAACGGCGCATTACTTCAGTCACCTTTTGCTGCTGATTCGCTGGTGTGAACAGCATCATGTGCCAGTGCGGAGTGCCGTCGTGATGCGGTTCGACGACGCGCACACCGTACACTTTCAGGTTCCGGTCTTTAAACGTGGTGCGGATTTTTGCCCAGACCGCGACCAGATAACGTTGTGCATCTTTGGGTGTAAACGCGTGCTGATCCCATTTCTGGTTAAAAATGGGTGATGATCCGGCGCCAGTCGTTTTCAGCGGATGGTATTTTGAAGGTGTGGTCAGCGTGATAAACAGGCCGCAGTCCCGCTGCTGGTCAGCAACATCTTCGATACCGGCGATCAGCGTCATCAGTTCCATACGGCGAAGTTTAGGGTTGGAAATGCTGGCTAATACGGTCTCCAGCAGGCTCAGTGTTTCCCCTGATTCGACATTTTCGAGCTGGCATTGTTTCAGGTAATTAATGGCGGATAAGCGGCGTGACACCACATCACGGATGGCATTTTTACTGGCATATGGCGATGTTGCGCGGCTCACATAACCACAGGCAATCATCAGGGCTTCGCGCCACAAACGCTGTTTTGAACGCAGCTGTTTTTCCCACCATTCACCACTGACCAGACGGGAAATACTGGCGACGGCTGAATGTGCGGTCATACGGCCTTTTTGCCATCTCTGCCAGTAAAGAGGCTGTACGCGACACGAGCGGGCCATCGCGGCGATATGCCCGTAAATCTCGTGCTGCGTGCTGTCTTGCAATAACACGTCGGGTTGATCAGGTCGATTTTGCAGCCACCGTTCACAGTGATATTCGTAAGCATCTTGCATATGCACTGCCAGCTTGCTGGCCAGCCTTCTCAGGCTGTCATCATTAAGATCAGGCAGGCGGTTAAACATCTCTTCTTCCATGAGGAGCTTTTGCGAGATCTGACGGTTCAGGGTGTTTCGCGCATTCACCTGCTGAATCCGCGGCCACAAACGCTGCGTAAACACTGTCATCAGAAAATGAACCGCCGCGCGGACTCCCTTTGTTTTCAGCAAAAACGCATACCGCTGATGTAAAGGCGTACGCAGACAGCGAGGCAATGCTGCCATCCGGGAAAGGGCTGTTTGCTGGCGCAGGCAGAAATCACGGTTAAGAGGTTTTTCCAGCGGACTGCTGAGCGCCGGTCGCGGGGCATTCCACCCCCATTTCCCTGCGAACAATTGCCCCGCTGCCCGGTTAAAAGCCGGCGGCGGGGAAGGCATTACCCTGCCTCTGTTATCTGACATGTTTATTTCCGAAAATTAGAATACAAAAAACCTTCTGGAAATAAGTTTATTTCCAGCGCAGATACGAAAATTAATAGCATTAATCTGAGGGTTTATACGGGGCGATAATTCTTTCTTTTAATTTCCTCAATTTCCTGGCACTCAATACATCGCTGTACACCGGGAATGATTTTCCTGCGTGGCTCCGCAATGGGAGTGTCACAATCCACGCAGAAGAAGGCAGACGGCGAAGGCTGCGTGCGGGTAGCCTGCGTAATCTGTGCTTGAAGGATTTTTAACTGATACTCCTGCGATTCATCTATCCAGTCTGCCATCAGTAAAGTTCTCCTTTAAATATCGCCGTGAAATGGCGTAGTGATAATAAGGCCTGTGTTATTTTCATTTGTTCCTCATCATTTAATTGTGAATATGTCAGTAAGGTATGATGACGTTTAAGGCCGGCATGAAAACATAAGGTAAGTTTCCATTTTTCACTGGCCTGATCATAAATAACCTCAACCCGATCCTTACTCTGAGCGAAATAAATTTCTTTCAGATGAGCGATATGGCGCAGTCCGGTCTGGCGCTGCTGCTCTGTTCCTAAAAACATCGCGTCTCCTTATTTCTCCACGACGCCGTAAATTTGGTATCATGGTCGTCAGTCGGTACATTACATAATCAATCTAAGCTTGCATTTGCGAGTTGTCAAGATGATATTTACAGATTCAGGGGTTTTCGCCAGATGCAATTAGATGAACTTGAAGGTGGAAAAGCTGTTCTGACGCGTATGCTTCAGGCTTACGGCTTTAGCATGCAAAAGGAACTGGGGGATCTGTACGGTTTGTCATCTGGAACGATAAGTACCTGGGTAAGAAGAGATTATTTCCCCGGTGATGTGGTCGTGGCCTGTGCGCTGGACACCGGCGTGTCATTACGCTGGCTGGCGACAGGCAAAGGCAACATGCAGGATTCAGCGCTTTCAGGCGCAGCAGCGTCCGGTGATATCCGCCAACTTAAAAAATTGAGATTGCGTGGCGGAGCGCTGGAAGAAGAGGGCGTCTGGTCTGTTGATCCTTCGCTGCTGGATGACTCGCTGACTCAACCGGCTTATGTTGTGAAAGGCCATCACTCGTGGATTATTGATCTGGGCAGTACCCATCCGGGCAATGGCCGCTGGTTGCTGGATATCGATGGTGATCTGGATGTTTACGATGTGGCCCGTATTCCCGGTAACCGACTCAGCGTGACGCGTCAGGAAAGCCATTTCGAGTGTGGCGTGGATGAAGTGACTGCCCTGGGGCAGGTCTTTATTACTCTGGATCGTAATCTTTAAATTTTGTTTCCTCAGCAGCATACCCGCTGCTGAGGGCATTCCCTGCCTCATCCTCTCTATATCTTGTCCTGAATTCCCATGACTTACCTGTTAACACGTATGTAACAATTACGGTACACCTCTTTGAGCTAAGATTCTCTTTGTGTAAATATAACTTTCCATTGCATGCTTGGTTACGCTGTATTGGTAATGTTATGTTTACAAGTAAGGCTTGATAAGTTTACGTGCTGTGTTAATGTTGTCCGCAGATGCCTCTGTGGCAGCCCATTTTCCTCATAGCGGAACACGATCATGCAAAAAGACGCCCTGAATAATGTTCACATCACTGCTGAACAAATCCTTATCACTCCTGAAGAGTTGAAAAACCGTTTTCCTTTAAGCATCAGCGACGAAAACAGTATTTCCGAAGCACGTAAAACCATCGCCGATATCGTGCATGGACGTGATCCTCGCCTTCTGGTGGTGTGTGGCCCTTGTTCAATTCATGACGTTGATGCCGCGCTCGATTACGCACGCCATCTGAAAACACTGGCGGCTGAGCTGAGCGATCGTTTGTACATCGTGATGCGCGTTTACTTTGAAAAACCACGTACCACTGTCGGCTGGAAAGGGTTGATTAACGATCCACACATGGACGGTACGTTTGATGTGGAAGCAGGGCTGCATATTGCCCGTGATTTGCTGCTGCAACTGGTCGGCATGGGTTTACCGCTGGCAACTGAAGCGCTGGATCCAAACAGTCCGCAATACTTAGGCGATCTGTTCAGCTGGTCAGCAATCGGTGCGCGTACCACGGAATCTCAGACACACCGTGAAATGGCGTCTGGTCTGTCAATGCCAGTTGGCTTCAAGAACGGCACCGACGGCAGCCTGGGCACGGCGATCAACGCCATGCGTGCAGCTGAGATGGCGCACCGTTTTGTAGGCATTAATCAGGCCGGGCAGGTTTGCCTGTTGCAGACTCAGGGCAACCCGGACGGGCATGTGATTTTACGCGGCGGTAAGACACCAAATTACAGCGAGCAGGACGTTCAGGCATGTGAAAAACAGATGACCGACGCGGGACTCCGTCCTTCCTTGATGATAGATTGCAGTCACGGTAACTCAAACAAAGACTATCGTCGCCAGCCTGTTGTGGCTCAGTCCGTCATCGACCAGATTAAAGCCGGTAACCGCTCTATCACGGGGCTGATGCTGGAAAGTCATCTGAACGAAGGCAGCCAGTCTTCTGAACAACCGCGTTCAGCCATGAAATACGGTGTGTCTGTGACGGATGCCTGTATCAACTGGGAAACGACTGAAGACCTGCTGCGTACCATGCATCAGGAACTGGGCGATGCGCTGGCGGCACGAATCGCAGGAGAGTAAGTTTTTATGGTGGCAGAACTTAACGCGTTGCGCGATCAGATCGACGACGTTGATAAAGCGTTGTTAGATCTCTTATCACGGCGTCTTGCGCTGGTGGCGGAAGTCGGTGAAGTCAAAAGCCGTTATGGTTTGCCGATTTATGTGCCTGAACGTGAAGCAGCGATGCTGGCTTCACGTCGTCAGGAAGCGCAAAACCTCGGTGTTCCGCCGGATCTGATTGAAGATGTATTGCGCCGCGTGATGCGTGAGTCCTACTCAAGCGAAAACGATAAAGGCTTTAAGACGCTGCATCCGGCACTGCGTCCGGTGGTGATTATCGGCGGGAACGGGCAGATGGGGCGTTTGTTCACCCGTTTGCTGGAGCTTTCCGGTTATCAGGTGAAAGTGCTGGAGCAGGAAGACTGGCCGCAGGCAGAAACATTGCTGGCGGATGCCGGAATGGTCATCGTCAGTGTACCGATCCATCTGACCGAAGAAGTGATCGCACGTCTGCCGAAACTCCCTGATGACTGTATTCTGGTGGATCTGGCGTCGGTAAAAAACCGTCCGCTGCAGGCAATGCTGGCAGTGCATGAAGGCCCGGTACTTGGTCTGCATCCGATGTTCGGTCCGGATGTCAGCAGCCTGGCTAAACAGGTGGTGGTGTATTGCGATGGCCGCGAACCTCAGGCATATCAGTGGCTGCTTGAGCAGTTGCAGGTCTGGGGCGCACGGTTGCATAAAATCAGCGCCGTCGAACATGATCAGAATATGGCGTTTATTCAGGCATTGCGTCACTTCGCGACCTTTGCGTATGGGCTGCATTTGTCAGAAGAGAATGTGCAGATCGAGCAATTGCTGGCACTGTCTTCACCGATTTACCGCCTCGAACTGGCGATGGTCGGACGACTGTTTGCGCAGGATCCGCAGCTTTATGCTGACATTATTATGTCGTCAGAAAGCAATCTGGCGCTGATAAAACGTTACTATCAGCGTTTTGGTGATGCGCTTGCTCTGCTTGAAAGCGGTGATAAACAGGCGTTTATCGACAAATTCAGAAAGGTTGAGCACTGGTTTGGCGATTATGCGCCACGCTTCCTGAAAGAAAGTGGTGCGCTGCTGAGACAGGCTAACGACAACCGTAAGTAAGTTGTCCTGAAATGAAAAAAGGGCGCTGCCATTGTGTGCAGCGCCCTTTTTGTTTGCGAGAAATTACAGGTTGTTTGTGAAATTACAAATCAACAGAGACGACGTTCTCGCTTGGATAACAGCCGAGCACTTTCAGCGAACGGGTGATCGGAGCCAGATCCTTCAGCGCCTTTTTCATTTCTTCAGAACGCAGGTTGGCCTGCACATCGATATAAAACATCTCTTCCCATGGATTGCCGTTAATCGGGCGAGATTCCAGTTTGGTCATGATGATGCCCTGATCGCGCAGCACCAGCAGCGCATTTACCAGCGCACCTGCCTGCTGGCCGGTCGCCATAATCAGCGTAGTTTTGGCCGGAACCTGATCTGTGACTTCAATTGCCTTGCGTGCCAGGATAATGAAGCGGGTAATGTTTTCCTGCTGGTTCGCCAGATTATGTTCAAGCACCTGCAGTTTATACAGCGCGCCACCGGCTTCGCTGCCGAGCGCCGCCACGTGTGGAGAATTGGCCGCGGCCACTTTTTCCATCGCCGCCGCAGTGCTTTCGCAGTATTCAATTTTCCAGTGAGGGAAGCGGTTGATGAACTGACTGCATTGCTGGAAAGGCTGAGGATGGCTGTAAACCGTCTGGATCTGCGACAAATCAGTATCGGTCGCAACCAGTACGCAATGATTGATAGGATTGGTCAGCTCACCCACAATCGACAGGCTGGTGTGTTGCAGCAGATCATAAACGTCATTGATTGAACCGGAACTGGTATTTTCAATGGGCAATACGGCGTAATCGGCCTGACCGGTTTCTACCTGAGAGAAGATATCCTGGAATTTCTGGCAGCCACATTCGATGAACTGGTCGAAATGGCGGGCGGCAAACTGGCGTGCGGCAAGATGTGAATAAGAACCTTTCGGACCGAGGAAAGCGATACGGGCGGAATCAGAAGGGGTTTTATTCAGATGTTGCTGGAGCAGAGCCTGCTGGGTCAGAACGGAATCTTCAATGATCAGCTGATACACGCGGGTAATGTAATGACCGTCGAGCCCCTGTTTTTTCCCTTCCTGAATCAGTGCGTTAATCAGTTCAATTTCACGTTCTTTGTCGCGGATCGGGCGGTGAGAGTGCATTTTGGATTGCGCGACTTCTATCGCCATCGTGCGTCGTTCTGCCAGCAGAGCCAGCAGTTTCAGGTCTAATGCGCTGATGCGTTCGCGCAGAGCCAGTAATGAGTTCTCGGTCATGTTGTTACCCTTTTTGATGTTCTTTCTTTCAGCAAAATGTGTAAAACGCAGGCATAAAAAAAGCCCCCTTTTCAGGAGGCTTTGTTGTTCGTCTTCGCATTCATTCTTTCGCGACGAAACGCCTCCCAATCAGGGGAAGGTAAAAAAGAATGCGAAGAAAAACAGACGGGTATTCATGTGAGCGTTGTTTCCATAATTTTGAGCAGAGTCTTAAAGTAACCGCTGGCTTTTCTCTGTGTCAATAAGATTTCCTCAAGACACAAAAAACGCGCTCCTGAGAGCGCGCTGTGAACTGCCTTTCCGATAAGCCGGTTATTCCTCTTCTTCCTGCACCGGTTCCAGATTGAGTTCTTTGACGCCAGATTCTGCACGGCGGGCTTCACCCTTGTGCTGCGCTTTGTTGAGCTGACGCTCAAGCTTTGCGGTCATGTCGTTAATCGCAGCGTACATATCATCGTGCGTAGCACTGGCAACCAGTTTCCCGTTTGGTGTACTGATGGTCGCATCGGCGACAAATCCCTGAGGTTCTTTCGACAGGATTATATGCGGGTTAATGAGCTGAGTTTGCCATTTATCCAGTTTTTTCAGACGGCCTTCGATGTGTTCACGAATCGCGGC
Source organism: Rahnella sp. AN3-3W3 (assembly GCF_003263545.1). NCBI lineage: Bacteria > Pseudomonadati > Pseudomonadota > Gammaproteobacteria > Enterobacterales > Yersiniaceae > Rahnella > Rahnella sp. AN3-3W3. The sequence goes on along the minus strand of NZ_JYDG01000091.1, from coordinate 5,838 downwards.
GGTGATGTCCATTTGTTTACTGGTAATGTTGACTGTCATATGACTTACCTCTCTTATTTCCGTCTCCGATGAATCCAACATACCAGCCTTTTTTATGAAATGCCTGTCCAAAACCACGGTTTTTTGTCACTTTTTGTCAACTTTGGCGTTTATGTGACCCAGGGTAATTAATGGCGGGAAAGGCCTTGAGACTTCGCTAAGGAGCAGGCATGATTGATGGGATCAGTGCATTATCTTCTGCGTTTTTTAACCTGTTTTTTCGTTCATCACGTTCACTCTTCTCTGACTTTTCCCGAATCAAAGCCAAAAAAAACGGCAGCCTGAGCTACCGTTTGTGTGTACGGACATTTTAAAATTATGCTGCGTTATTGGCCGCAATAATTTTCGCAACTTTATCAGCCTGGTTGTTCAGCTGCAGTTCACGATAGGCGCTTTCCATCAACGGCAGCGCGTCATGCGTCGCTTTCGTATCCGGGTAATCTTTCAGCATTTGCTCAACACGGTTAACAACAGCGACGTAAGCACCGCGTTTAGTGTAGTATTGCACCACTGACAGCTCGTATTTCGCCAAACGATCTTTCAGGAATACCAAACGTTTAGTCGCATCAGTGGCGTACTGGCTGTTTGGATACGTGTGGATCAACTGGCTGAAATCGCGGAATGCTGCACGCGCATGCTGCGGATCACGGTCTGAACGATCAACACCGAAGAATCCTTGCAGCGCACTGTCATCCAACGCCATATCCGTTAAACCACGCATATACATGACGTAGTCGATGTTTGGATGGGTTGGGTTCAGACGCATAAAGCGATCAATAGAAGCCTGAGCCATTGGCAAGTCAGCAGACTTGTAATAGGCATAAATCAGATCTAACTGAACTTGCTGCGAGTAAGGCCCAAACGGATAGCGGTTATCCAGCGCTTCTAATTGCGCAATCGCGCCTTTAAAGTTACCGTCCTGCAGCTTTTGCTGGGCAGTGGCATAAAGGACGTTAGGCGGGTTATCGGGAACCGTTTCTTTGGAACTGGAGCAACCGACCAGCGCCAGGCTCAACGTGGCTGCTGCCACCAGATATTTCACACGCGTCATGACGTTTTGATTATCCTCAGGTGTTATTCTGGGAGACTGTCCGTTAAGCTCCCGACAAAGACCAGCTACAATAGCACATTATTTTAAACGGCATCGCCGTGAAAACCCAACGTTAACCAAGAAGCTGCATATGGCACAACAAGTACAACTCACCGCAACGGTGGCCGAATCTCAACTCGGTCAACGGTTAGATCAGGCTTTGGCCGAATTGTTCCCTGATTATTCAAGATCTCGCATAAAAGATTGGATCCTTGAAGACAGGGTCACGGTCAATGGCAAAAAAGTGACCAAACCAAAAGAAAAAGTGTTGGGTGGCGAGGCTATCGCAATCGATGCGCAAATTGAAGAAGAAGCGCGTTGGCTGCCACAAGATATCGCTTTAGATATCGTGTATGAAGATAACGATATTTTAGTCATCAATAAACCCCGCGATCTGGTTGTTCATCCGGGTGCAGGGAATCCTGATGGCACGGTACTGAATGCTTTGCTGCATTATTACCCTGCAATCATTGATGTTCCTCGCTGCGGCATTGTTCACCGTCTCGATAAAGACACCACGGGTCTGATGGTCGTCGCGAAGTCAGTTCCTGCGCAAACGCATCTGGTCACTGCACTTCAGGCGCGCGAAATTACCCGCGAATATGAAGCGGTCGCTATTGGTACAATGACGGCAGGCGGCACAGTGAATGAGCCGATTGCGCGCCATTCCACCAAGCGTACGCACATGGCGGTTCATCCGACCGGCAAACCGGCGACCACGCACTATCGCATTATGGAGCATTTCCGTGCTCATACGCGTCTGCGTCTGCGTCTGGAATCCGGCCGTACGCATCAGATCCGCGTACATATGGCACATATTAACCATCCTCTGTTGGGTGATCAGCTTTATGGTGGCCGTCCGCGTCTGCCAAAAGGCGCTTCCGAAGCATTTATCAATATGCTGCGTAGCTTTGATCGTCAGGCTCTTCATGCGACCATGCTGCGTCTTTATCATCCGGTAACCGGTATTCAGATGGAATGGCATGCGCCACTTCCGCAGGATATGGTTGACCTGATCAATGCGCTTAAAGCGGATACCGAAGAGTTCAAGGACCAGATGAACTGGTAATGAGCCTGCTTATCCAGCCTCAGTGGCCGCAACCGGCATCGGTGCGGTCATGTGCGACAACCCGCGAAGGAGGCGTCAGTCTGCCACCTTACGGTTCGCTTAACCTCGGCAGTCATGTCGGGGATTCTCCTGAGCATGTTGCGCTGAACCGCCAGCGGTTGATTGAACTTGGCGGTCTGCCTGCTTCGCCACACTGGCTGGAGCAGGTTCATGGCACCGACGTGGTTCGTTTATCATCGCAAACTCCTCTTATTCCGACACAGATTGCCGATGCGGCCTATACCCGCGAGCCAGGCGTTGTCTGCGCAGCAATGACAGCCGATTGTTTACCGGTTCTGTTTTGCAGTAAAAACGGCGATGAAGTGGCTGCAGCGCATGCGGGCTGGCGTGGTTTGTGTGCAGGCGTGTTGGAAAATACGGTTGCCTGCTTTGAGGCTGCTCCCGCAGAAATCATGGCGTGGATGGGACCGGCAATTGGTCCTGCGCATTTTGAAGTCGGCGGAGAAGTGCGTGACGCCTTTTTGGCGGAGAACAGTATTGCATCCGTTGCTTTTACCCCAGCGGGCACCAAATTTAGGGCCGACATTTACCTGTTAGCCAGATTGCGTTTACAGGCCGCTGGTCTCACCGCTATTTATGGCGGCGAGTATTGCACTGTGACCGACAGCACCACATTTTACTCTTACCGGCGCGACGGAATTACCGGACGGCTGGCAAGTTTAATTTGGCTGATATAACCTATCGAATCAAGACGATCCATCGCGCATAGCAGCAGTCCTCCTAATATACTGCCAAGATAACCTTGAAAACGTGAGGGTTGACCTCATCTAGTCTCCAGTAGCAATTTTGTTCAGTATTGGAGGTGTTATGCGTCTGGATCGTCTTACCAGCAAATTCCAGCTTGCCCTCGCGGATGCTCAGTCACTCGCGCTCGGGCGCGACAATCAATTTATCGAACCTGTTCACCTGATGAGCGCTTTGCTTACTCAGGAAGGCGGGACCGTTCGTCCTTTATTAACTGCGGCTGGGGTAGATACCCAGAAACTGCGCACGGACGTTGATCAGGCTTTGGGGCGTTTGCCGCAAGTTGAAGGTACCGGTGGGGATGTTCAACCATCCAATGAACTGGTACGTGTTTTAAATCTTTGTGACAAATTGGCACAGCAGCGTGCTGATACCTTTATTTCTTCAGAACTGTTTGTTCTGGCTGTGATGAAAGACCGCGGCTCTTTAACGGATGTGTTAAAAGCCTGCGGCGCAACTGCCGAGAAAATTACTGCGGCTATCGATCAAATGCGTGGAGGTGAGAAAGTGGATGACCAGAATGCCGAAGACCAACGTCAGGCATTGAAAAAATTCACTATCGATCTGACCGAACGTGCCGAGCAGGGCAAACTGGATCCGGTCATCGGTCGTGATGAAGAAATTCGCCGAACCATTCAGGTTCTGCAACGTCGTACCAAAAACAACCCGGTTCTTATTGGTGAGCCTGGTGTCGGTAAAACCGCGATTGCGGAGGGGCTGGCACAACGCATCATTAATGGTGAAGTGCCGGAAGGCCTGAAAAATAAACGAGTGCTTTCATTAGATATGGGCGCACTGGTGGCTGGCGCAAAATATCGCGGTGAATTTGAAGAACGTCTGAAAGGCGTGCTGAGTGATCTGGCTAAACAGGAAGGCAACGTCATTCTGTTTATCGACGAATTGCATACCATGGTTGGCGCGGGTAAAGCCGATGGCGCGATGGATGCCGGCAATATGCTGAAACCGGCTCTGGCGCGTGGTGAACTTCACTGCGTAGGTGCGACGACATTAAATGAATATCGTCAGTTTATAGAGAAGGATGCGGCGTTAGAGCGTCGTTTCCAGAAAGTGTTTGTTGCCGAGCCTTCTGTTGAAGACACCATCGCTATCTTGCGTGGCCTGAAAGAACGCTACGAGCTGCATCACCATGTCCAGATTACTGACCCGGCTATCGTTGCGGCGGCGACGTTGTCCCACCGTTATATCTCGGATCGTCAGTTACCGGATAAAGCGATCGACCTTATAGATGAAGCGGCATCCAGCATTCGTATGCAGATGGACTCTAAACCGGAGTCTCTGGACCGTCTCGATCGCCGTATTATCCAGCTGAAACTGGAACAGCAGGCGTTGAAGAAAGAGTCTGATGACGCCAGTGTGAAACGTCTGGAGATGCTGGAAACCGAACTGAACCAGAAAGAGCGCGAATATTCTGAGCTGGAAGAAGAGTGGAAAGCCGAAAAAGCTTCCCTGACTGGCACGCAGAATATTAAAGCGGAACTGGAGCAGGCGAAGATCACGCTTGAACAGGCTCGCCGCGTGGGTGACCTGGGACGTATGTCAGAATTGCAATACGGGAAAATACCGGAACTGGAAAAACAGCTGGCAGCGGCCACTCAGGCGGAAGGTAAAACCATGAAGCTGTTACGCAACCGCGTGACAGATGTGGAAATTGCCGACGTGCTGGCGCGCTGGACCGGTATTCCGGTGGCACGCATGCTGGAAAGCGAACGTGAAAAACTGCTGCGTATGGAAGAAGAGTTGCACAATCGTGTGATTGGTCAGAACGAAGCGGTTGAAGCGGTATCGAATGCGATTCGTCGTAGTCGTGCAGGGTTGTCGGATCCAAACCGCCCGATCGGGTCATTCCTGTTCCTCGGTCCGACCGGTGTGGGTAAAACAGAGCTGTGTAAGGCGCTGGCGACATTCCTGTTTAACAGCGATGACGCGATGGTTCGCATCGATATGTCAGAGTTTATGGAAAAACACTCCGTTTCACGTCTGGTCGGTGCGCCTCCGGGTTATGTCGGTTATGAGGAAGGGGGGTACCTGACCGAAGCGGTTCGTCGTCGTCCTTACTCTGTCATCTTATTAGATGAAGTAGAGAAGGCGCACCCTGATGTCTTCAACATCTTATTACAGGTGCTGGATGACGGTCGCTTAACGGACGGGCAGGGCAGAACGGTCGACTTCCGTAATACGGTGGTCATCATGACCTCTAACCTGGGTTCAGACATTATTCAGCAACACTTTGGCGAGGCCAGCTATGCGCAGATGAAAGAATCAGTCATGGAAGTGGTCACACACAGCTTCCGTCCGGAATTCATCAACCGTATAGATGAAGTTGTCGTGTTCCATCCGCTGGGCCATGCGCATATTAAAAACATCGCTAAGATTCAGCTGGAACGTTTGTATAAACGTTTAGAAGAACACGGCTATACGGCAATGCTCACCGATGCGGCGCTCGAGTTGCTGGGCAATACTGGATTTGACCCGGTTTATGGCGCGCGTCCGTTGAAACGTGCCATCCAGCAGGAGATTGAAAACCCGCTGGCTCAGCAAATTTTGTCTGGCAAGCTGATACCAGGTAAGCCAATTACTGTCGATGTGGAAAATGATCACATCATCGCAAGACAGTAATTAGGTAATAAGGAAGCTAAAACGCTCCGGAGCAATCCGGAGCCCGTTTTTTATGCACTTTTTGTTCGTTATTAATTCATTTGATGAATTTATGGGCGGTTGATGAGAAAAGTGAAATTAGCCCTTGCGGCCTGCTGAGAACTCCCTATAATGCCGCTCCATCGACAGGGAACAACGTTAACAACATCACGAAGTAACC
>NZ_JYDG01000090.1:0-30740 GCF_003263545.1 Rahnella sp. AN3-3W3 | reverse complement strand
AAAAAGGTTGCTAATGCGACAAAATAAGAACCCGTCGCTTCCATGCAAAGATGAGCGCCTTGATAAGGTTGTAACCACGCACTTAATAGCTCAAAACCCTTTGGAGTATTAGCAAAAACTTTCGTTTTGTACTTTGTCTCACCAAGCCAAACAGCCGCATCAAATTTCAACTTGGCAACATCAATACCGACAACAATATCGTGTTCCATAGAGCCTCCAAATAGTTAGCTCATGAAGAATATGCCGCCATAATTAAACTTATAAATAGGTGCTCTTATGCACAAGATACCGTTCAATTTTGAAGGCGACCGATATATTGCGGTGGTTTACTCTCCCACACGGGCTTGATGCTCAAGTCCAAAATGAAACTCACCGCAATATCCCCAATGATCAGTCGGGGGATTATCGCTCGAATGCGGTAATCAAGATATAAGATCCAAGAGGGGCCCGTCCTGGCCCCTTTTGGGCGGTTTCGGCGCAGCGCGACAAGTGATCGCTGTTATTGAGAAACCGAAACTTTCATCGTCCATTCCTGGAAAAGAACAGTTTCCTCAGCTTTCCAAAGCTGAACCGCCCATTGGTTCGGTCAAACCATCAGACTCACATGGGCTGCCACAATCTTCCATCCACTCGCCATCTTCACCCACGTCTGCTGCTGACGTCCGATTTTGTCGGTCCCTTCACGGCGAAACTCCGTGCTGGCCACTGCCATGTCATCGCCAAATGTGGTGATGGTGGTGTTGACCAGATCCCGGTTTAAACCTTGTGAGGAACGCGCTGAGCGGAACGCGCGGATGGCTTCGATGCCGTAAAGATTTTCGCCCGCACCGTAGCGCACGGTACGCGGATCGTGCCAGAACAGTTCGTCGAGGACGGCGGTATCGTTGGTGATCAGCGCCTGTTCATAGCGATAAAATGCCGCATTCATTTCGGCAAGGATCGCCGGGCGGTCGATATGTTCAGTTTTCATGATTCGTCTCTTTACTCTTTTACTTCACCCTGGAAAACGGAGATGCAGGTTTTTACGCGGGCATCACCGGAGAACTGCTGACGTTCACTATTCCCTGTAATTCCAGCGCCCGTGCAGCGCGCAGGCACAGGTCTTCGCGCCACGGCGGCGCAATCAGTTGTAATCCAATCGGCAGACCGGTTGATGTCGTGACCGGCACCGTGACCACCGGTAAACCGAGGAACGAAATCGGCTGCGTCAGCATGCCCATATTGGCACGGGTTGGCAGATCCTGACCGTTAATTCTGATTGTGTCCTGACCAATCAGTGTTGCCGGGCATGGCGTGGCAGGGGCGATCAGAATGTCCCAGTGATCGAACAGGGGCAAGATTTGTTCCTGAAAATGTTGACGAAAACGCTGTGCCTGGACGTACCACGCCGCCGGGATCATCGCGCCTGCCAGTAAACGCTCGCGGGATAATGGCTCAAACTGCTCCGGAATGCTGCGCAGTTTTGGCAAATACTGATTACCACCTTCAGAAGCACTGATGATAAACGCCGCTGAACGCGCCAGTTCGGCCTGCGGCATCACGACTTCTTCCTGTGCTTCCAGAGCCTGCGCAATCTGACGCACCGCCGCTTTAGCGTGATCGTCGCACCAGGTAGAAAAATATCCGCCCAGCACCGCGGTGCGCAAACCCTGCTGGCCGCGTCCGAGCTGCGAAAACGTCGCGGTAACGGGCTTATCTGCCTGGAAGTGATCCTGCGGATCCGTGCCCTGAATCGCGTCATAGACCTGCGACAGATCCTCGCTGCACCGCGCCATCGGACCGATGTGATCGAGGCTGGCGACAAACGGCTGGCTGCCGCGACGTGAAATTCGTCCGAAGGTCGGCTTCAGGCCGAGAATACCGCTCAATGAGGCCGGCACGCGGATCGAGCCGTTGGTGTCGCTGCCGAGTGTGAAATGCACCAGACCAGCAGCCACGGCGGCGGCGGAACCGCCGGAAGATCCTCCGGCGACACGCGCCAGATCCCGCGGATTACGGGTGGCACCGTAATGGCTGTTTTCAGTGGTGAAACCGTACGCGTAAGCATCCATATTCAGCATGCCGGAAAGCATCGCGCCTTGTGCTGCGAGGCGTGAAACTGTCCACGCATCGTGGCGTGCGGCAGCGTTGCTGCTGTTGAGGCTTGCGCCTGCCAGCGTTACTTCACCGGCCACATCCAGCAAGTTTTTCACCGCATAAGGGATGCCTGCCAGAGGCGGAAGTGCGGCACCGCTTGCGCGGGTTTTATCCACTTTTGCTGCTTCACTTAACATGCGTTCGCGGGTGATATGCGTATACGCGTTGATGACCGGATTAGCCTGTTCAATGGCGTCCAGCGTGGACGTCGCAATTTCTGTCGCTGAGATTTCGCCCTGCGCCATCGCCTGATGTAACTGACTGACAGTAAACCTATCAAACGATTTCATGCGCGATACACTCTTCATGCTCTGTACACCCCGGCAATTTCCAGTCGCGAATCGAGCGGTAAATCCATCAGCGGTTGTGCCATTTGCGCGATACGGCTGAACTGCACCAGCAATTCCTGACGACGGGTGTCGTCGAGTTCCAGCGCCAGCACGCTTTCCATCTGGCGGATATAAGCGGCCCAGTCGGTCGCTGCGGGGGTATTTTTCATGCTGCTTCCTTATCAATTTTCATGAGCGAACTCTGATCAAAATCCGGCGGCGCTGCCGTTGCTGCGCGGGTCGGAGGCACCTTCAAACATGCCGTTGGTATGGCGGACAATCGCACCGGCATGGCCGACGGCTTCGCTGAAATCCGGTAACAGTTCGACGTCGTGACCGCGCTGTCTCAGTCCGGCCTGCGTCGGATAGGCGAAACGGCCTTCCAGTTTAAGTGAATCCGAACTTTCTCCCCACGTCCGCCCCAGCAGCCAGCGCGGACCGCTGATCGCCTGCTGCAACGATTGCCCCTGCACCACATGGCGGATAAACACCGCGGCCTGGGTTTGCGGCTGACCGTCGCCGCCCATCGAACCGTAAACCATGGTGCGCCCGTCGTATAAACGTGCGGCGGCGGGGTTGAGGGTATGAAACGGTTGCTTGCCCGGTGCCAGCGCCAGTAAATGGCTGGCGTCGAGGCTGAAAGATGCGCCGCGGTTTTGCCACAACACGCCGCTGCCCGGCAGCACTACACCACTGCCGAACTCGTGATAAATACTCTGGATAAATGACACCGCCAGCCCGCTGCTGTCCATCACGCCCATCCAGACGGTATCGCCCGGACCTTTACCTTTGCCCCAGTCGGCGGCGCTGTGCGCTTTAATGCGGGTGGCGAGGGCATCGAGATACTGCGGATCCAGCAGACTCTGCGCGTCCTGCGTCATCATGCGCGGATCGGTGATAAAGCGGTCGCGCAGGCCGAACGCCAGTTTGGTGGCTTCGACAATGCTGTGGATCGTCGCGCTTTCATCCATGGTTTCCAGCGGCAGGCGGTCAGTCAGGCCGAGGATCGCCAGCGAAACCAGCCCCTGCGTCGGTGGCGTCAGGTTGTAGATTTCGCCTTTACTGTGTTTGAGGCGCAGCGGCACACGGCGCTGCGGCTTGTAAGCAGCAAGATCGGCGCGGGTGACCGGCATACCGAGCTTTTCCATGTCGGCGGCCATATTGTCGGCCAGCTCACCGCGATAGAAACTGTTCAGCCCGTCTTCGCACAACATCGATAACGTCTGCGCCAGCTGCGGCTGGGTGAAACGGTTCCCGGCGCGCGGCACGTCGCCGTTAGGCAGAAAAACATCGGCGAAGGTGCGGAAATCTTTCAGTTCATGTTGCTTGGCGCGGGTGGCGGCTTCCTGCGAAGCGGTCACCGGAATGCCGTCCGCAGCGTAACGGATGGCATCGCGCAGCAGGCGCGAAAGCGGTTTTTGCTCACCGCCGAATTCAGCCGATACATTCAACGCTTCCTGCCAGCCGCCGACGGTGCCTGCGACCGTCAGCGCCGCTTTCGGACCACGATGCGGAATGTGCGTTTCACCGGCGTAAAAATCGAGAGAGGCCAGCGAACCGGCGGCACCGCTGGCGTCGATCGCCACCGGATTGCCCTGCGGGGGCACAATCAGCCAGAAACCGTCGCCGCCCAGTCCGTTCATGTGCGGATAGACCACGGCAATGGTGGCGGCGGCCGCCACCATTGCCTCGATGGCATTGCCGCCTTCACGCAATACCGCAAGCGCACTCTGGCTCGCCAGATGATGAGGTGTAACCGCCATGCCCAGCGGTGCGCTGTTACTGTTAATCATGCGATGTCCTTTTTTGAAACGCTTTTTTTATGTTGCCCGCGCATGCAGGGATGAGGGCGTGCAGGGATTAAGTTAAGCAAGAGGTGTTCCACATCGGCAAAACCCTCAGACTTTCACTCATAATTTAGCTTGCATTGGCAAGCATAGTGCATGGTATGTTCCGCTGATTTACTGAAACATTGGTTACAAAAGGGACGGAGATGAAACAGATTGATGAACGTCTGCGTGACCATTACGCAGAACTCACGCCGCAGGAACAGCGGGTGGCCGACTTTATTTTTGCCAGCATTGATGACCTGATGAGCTACAACAGCGCAGAGCTGGCGCGGCTCAGCGGCGTGTCGAAAGCCACGGTCAGCCGCCTGTTTAAACGTCTTGGTTACCCGAGTTATCGCGATATGCGCGATGAAATGCGCACCCTGCGCCAGAGTGGCATGCCGCTGACCGACAGCCGTGACGCGGTGCAAGGTAACACCTTGTTATCACGGCACTATAAACAGGAAATGGCTAACCTGACGCAGTGGATTAATCAGATTGATGGCGCACAGTTTGGCGCGCTGATCACCGCCCTTAGTCAGGCGCGGCAGGTACGTCTGCTCGGTTTTCGTAACAGTTATCCGGTGGCGCTGCACCTGCGTCAGCAACTGATTCAGGTGCGTGCTGGCGTGATGATGATGCCGCAGCCGGGGCAGACGCTGGCGGAAGAACTGGTGGATCTCACCGCGCAGGACGTGGTGATTTTCGTTGCTTTCCGTCGCCGTCCCCGCATGGCGAAGGCGATTCTCACGCAATTACAGTCACTTGATGTGCCGGTTTTACTGATTTGCGAGCCGCAGGCGCAGACACTTATTCCGCTCGCCACCTGGCATCTGGCCGCGCCGCTCGACAGCGTGTCGGCGTTCGACAGTTATTCATCTGCCATGAGCCTGGCGAATTTACTTAGCAATGCGTTGTTGCACGACATGCTCGCGTCAGGCCGTCAGCGCATTCATCAGATAAGCGATTTGTATAACGATCTGGATGAGCTGGAGCAGCGCTGATTCCCGATTCAGGGACAAACTGAGCGCTTTTCTGGTGCTTTCGCACAATTACGGTGCATCAGAGTTTTCAACCTTTCTCACTTTTTGCCCTGATTCAGGGCAAAAAAATCCCTTCTCCCTTCTACTCTGAATGGCTAATTCCTTGTCATGTCGTGACTTTGCGCACATTTTTTCTGCCGGGTCATTTTTGGCACATTCGTTGCAAAGTTTTAAATATAAGAATCTATCGTTCCAAAAACTTTTCACCGGAGATAATCTATGAACATGAACAAACGGTTGTTGGCATGGGCAGGTGCGGCAATGTTGGTGCTTCAGGCATCGAATGTTATGGCCGATCAGTTGCAGGATATTCAGAAGCGTGGCGTGCTGCGCGTGGCTGTTCCGCAGGATTTCCCGCCGTTTGGTTCGGTGAGCAAGGATTTGCAGCCGGAAGGTTACGACATCGACATGGCGCATTATCTGGCCGATAAGATGAAACTTAAGTTGCAACTGGTGCCGGTCACCAGCGCCAACCGGGTGCCTTATCTGCAAACGGATAAAGTCGATCTGGTGATTTCCAGCCTCGGCAAAAACGCCGAGCGCGAAAAAGTCATCGACTTCAGCAACGCTTACGCGCCGTTCTTCCTCGGCGTGTTTGGTGCGCAGGGTGACAAACTGTCGGATCTGAAAGAACTGTCCGGCAAAACCATCGGCGTGACCCGTGGCGCGGTGGAAGATCTGGCGCTGACCGATGTGGCACCGAAGGATGCCAAAATTCAGCGTTACGAAGACAACAACACCACGCTGTCGGCCTACCTGTCCGGTCAGGTGGAATACATCGCCACCGGTAACCTGGTAGTGGCGGCAGTAGCCCGTATGAACCCGGCCAAAGCGCCGGTTTCCAAAGTGATGCTGAAAGATTCGCCGTGCTATGTCGGTCTGCGTAAAGACGAACCGGCACTGAAAGACAAAGTGAATGAACTGATCGCCGAAGGCATCAAAGACAAGACGCTGAATACGCTGTCTGAAAAATGGATGAAGGCACCGCTGCCGGCATCAATCGGCGCGTGATCAGGGTTTTGACGGAGATTTTTCATGACCTATCAGCTTAACTTTAGCGCGCTGTGGCCTTATATGCCGGAACTGCTGGCCGGATTATGGACCACTATTGAGCTGACGGTACTGGCAACGGTTGGCGGTGTCGCGATAGGAATTTGCGGCGCGGCCATCCGCTGCGGCAACCATAAAATTCTGCGGACAGTCTGGGGCATTTATGTCGAAGCCATCCGTAATACGCCGTTTGTGGTGCAGCTGTTTTTCATTGTATTTGGTCTGCCAGCCATTGGCCTGAAAATGACCGCCGGTGAAGCGGCGCTGCTGGCGATGCTGATTAACCTCGGCGCGTACAGCACCGAGATTATCCGCGCCGGTATTCAGGTGACGCCTAAAGGCCAGTGGGAAGCCGGACGCGTGCTGGGACTAACGCGCAGTCAGACGTTCCTGCGCATTGTGCTGCCGCCGTCGCTGAAACGTATTTATCCGTCTCTGGTCAGCCAGTGCATTATCGTGATGCTCGGATCTTCCGTGGTATCGCAGGTGTCTTTTGAGGAACTGACGTTTGCTGCGAACTTAATTCAGTCACGCACCTTCCTCAGTTTCGAAGTGTATCTGGTCACCACGTTGTTCTATTTGCTGTTGTCGGTGGCGATGCGTCAGTTGCTGCTGCTGGCCGGACGTCGTGTCTTTGGGAGTGAAAACTGATGATGACCTTCACTGACTGGGACATTGTGCGCAATCTCCTGCTGGCGGCGCGCTGGACGTTGCTGTTGTCGCTGACCGCGTTTATCGGCGGCACGCTGGTGACTCTGCCGCTGTTGCTACTGCGACTGACCAAACGCCGCTGGCCGACGCGTTTTGTGCGTCTGTATTCCGAACTGTTTCAGGGTACGCCGTTGCTGATGCAGCTGTTCCTGGCGTTCTTCGGGCTTGGCCTGTTTGGTATCAACGTCAGTCCGTGGACGGCTGCCGCGCTGGCGCTGACGCTGTATACCAGCGCGTATCTGGTGGATATCTGGAGCGGCAGCATTGCCGCGTTACCGAAAGGCCAGTGGGAAGCGTCGCGCTGCCTCGGCCTGAATTTCGGTCAGACGTTATGGCGCGTTATTACTCCGCAGGCGCTGCGGATTGCCATTGCGCCGACCGTCGGATTTTCCGTGCAGGTGGTGAAAGGCACCGCGCTGGCGTCGATTATCGGTTTTGTCGAACTGACCAAAGCCGGAACCATGCTGAACAACGTGACGTATGAGCCGTTCAAAGTGTTTGGATTAGTGGCGCTGGGCTACTTCCTGATGTGCTATCCGCTGTCCCGTTGCAGTCAGCATTTAGAAAAATCATTGCGTGGAGATAAACAGTAATGCCACTGATCACCATCAATCAGGTTCAGAAATATTACGGTCAGAACCACGTGCTGAAAGGCGTGGATCTGGATATCGACAGCGGCGAAGTGATTTCGATCATCGGCCGCAGCGGTTCAGGTAAAAGCACGCTGTTGCGCTGCATGAACGGGCTGGAAGGCTATCAGGAAGGCAGCATCAAACTGGGCGGCATGACCATCACTGACCGCGATTCTCAGGCGCGTGACATCAGCCGTTCCGTCGGTATGGTGTTTCAGAGCTTCAATCTTTTTCCGCACATGACCGCGCTGGAAAACGTCATGCTGGCGCCACGCCGCGTGCTGAAAAAGTCCGCCGCTGAATGCCGTGAACTGGCCGCGCAGATGCTGGCGAAAGTCGGGCTGGCGGATCGCATGGATTATTACCCGTCGAATCTTTCCGGCGGCCAGCAGCAACGTGTGGCGATTGCCCGTGCGCTGGCGATGAACCCGAAAGTGCTGCTGTGTGATGAAATCACCTCGGCGCTGGATCCGGAATTAGTCGGCGAAGTATTGAAAGTGCTCGAGCAACTGGCGAAAGAAGGCATGACGCTGGTGCTGGTGACGCACGAAATGAATTTTGCCCGCGAAGTGGGCGACCGCGTGGTGTTTATGCATCAGGGCACCGTGTGGGAACAGGGCGAAAGCCGGGCGTTGTTTGCCAATCCGCAAACCCCCGAGCTGAAACAGTTTATCGCATCCGTCCGCGGCCTTAGTGAGGCTGCTGCAAGCTAACATTGTAAAGGATTAACTATGTCAGATTTCATCTCTCCCGGACAAATCAACCCGCCAACCCGTCTGCTGATGGGGCCGGGACCCATCAATGCCGATCCGCGCGTACTGCGGGCGATGGCGAGCCAGCTGGTCGGGCAATATGACCCGGTAATGACCGGCTACATGAACGAAGTGATGGCGCTGTACCGTGCGCTGTATAAAACCGAAAACCCGTGGACGTTGCTGATCGACGGCACCTCGCGCGCCGGGATCGAAGCCGTGCTGCTTTCCGGTATCCGTCCGGGCGACAAAGTGCTGGTGCCGGTGTTTGGTCGTTTCGGTCATCTGCTGTGTGAAATTGCCCGTCGTTGTCGCGCTGAAGTTCACACCATTGAAGCGCCGTGGGGCGAAGTGTTTGATCCGCAGCAAATCGAAGATGCGATTAAATCCGTGAAACCGCGCTGGTTGCTGACCGTGCAGGGCGATACGTCCACCACCATGTTGCAGCCGCTGGAGCAACTGGGTGAAATCTGCCGCCGTCACGGCGTGTTGTTCTATTCCGATGCCACAGCGTCCTTTGGCGGCAACCCGCTGGAAACCGACGCCTGGGGTTTAGACGCCGTATCTGCCGGTTTGCAAAAATGCCTCGGCGGTCCTTCCGGCAGCTCGCCGGTGACCATCAGCCCGCGCTTTGAAGAACAAATCCGCCGCCGTAAATGCGTGGAAGAAGGTATCCGTACCGCCGACCACGCCGACGGCGATGAGGAGATGATCTACTCCAACTATTTCGATCTGGGCATGATCATGGATTACTGGGGACCGGAGCGTCTGAACCACCATACTGAAGCCACCAGCATGTTATTTGCGGCACGCGAATGTGCGCGCATCATTCTGGAGGAAGGGCTCGATACCGGTATCGCCCGCCACAAACTGCACGGCGGCGCACTGCTGGCAGGGATTCAGGGCATGGGGCTGGAAGTGTTCGGCGACATGAACAACCGCATGAATAACGTGCTCGGCGTGGTCATTCCGCAGGGCGTTCATGGCGAACAGGTGCGCCAGATGATGCTTAACGATTTCAGCATTGAAATCGGCACCTCATTTGGCCCGCTGGCCGGGAAAATCTGGCGTATCGGCACCATGGGTTACAACGCGCGTAAAGACTGCGTGTTGCAGACGCTGGTGGCGCTGGAAGCGGTGCTTAACCGTCTCGGCTACGCGTCTAAATACGGCGCAGGGGCGCAGGCCGCCTGGGATCACTACGCAGGAGGCCAGTAATGGCAGAAGCCTTTACGCTGGCTGCGGTTTCCGACAGCGCAAAATGTGCCGCTGAACGGGTGATGGCGCGCTGCGATGCACTCGCCGCCATCAGTGAAACGCCGGGTCAGCTGACCCGCGTGTATCTCTCGGCCGAACATTTGCAGGCCAATCAGGTCGTGGGCGGATGGATGGAAGCGGCCGGTATGCGCGTCTGGCAGGACAGCGTCGGCAACATCTGCGGGCGCTACGAAGGGCTGGACGCTTCGGCTCCGGCCATCCTGCTCGGTTCACATCTCGACAGCGTGCGTAATGCGGGGCGTTACGACGGCCCGCTGGGCGTGCTGACCGCGCTGGAAGTGGTGGCGCATTTGCATCACAACGGCATCCGTTTGCCGATGGCGGTGGAAATTGTCGGGTTCTGCGATGAAGAAGGGACGCGTTTTGGTATCACGCTGCTGGGCAGCCGCGGGCTGACCGGCACCTGGCCGGCGGACTGGCTGGAACGTCAGGACGCGCAGGGAATTTCGGTGGCACAGGCGATGCGGAATGCCGGGCTGGAGCCGCTGAAAATCGGCGCGTCACAGCGCGCGGTCAGCGATTTCTGCGCGTATCTGGAACTGCATATCGAACAAGGCCCGTGTCTGCAAACGGCGGATGTGCCGCTCGGCGTGGTCACGGCGATTAACGGTGCGCGTCGCCTTAATTGCGAATTCACCGGTCACGCAGGTCATGCCGGAACCGTGCCGATGGGGCAGCGTCAGGACGCCCTGACCGCCGCCGCTGAATGGACGCTGGCGATTGAAAGCATCACTACTGCCACTGGCCGTAATCTGGTGGCGACGGTCGGCACCCTGGAATGTCTGCCGGGCGCGGTGAATGTCATTCCGGGTCAGGTGAAGCTGTCGCTGGATGTACGCGGTCCGCGTGATGATGATCTCTCTGCGCTGCTGGAAACACTGCTGGCGAAAGGCCGGGATATCGCCGCACGGCGCGGCCTGACGTTCGCTGCCGAACAGTTTTACGGCATCAGCGCGACGGAATGTAATGCCGGTTTGCAGCACCGTCTGAGTCAGAGCGTTTTACACCTGCAGGGACAGGCGATGTCATTGCCAAGCGGGGCCGGGCATGACGCGATTGCCATGGCTGAATGCTGGCCGGTCGGTATGTTGTTTGTGCGTTGTAAAGACGGCATCAGCCATCATCCTGATGAATCTGTCACTACCGGAGATGTAGCTTACGCGGTGCAGGCGTATATCAATACGGTGCTGAGTTTTGCTGAGGGACATTTATGACCTTCGCAGGTTCCGGCTCGTTATCCAAATTCAATGCGCTATCCGAATTTGAAGCCGTTGCCCTGTTGCGCCCGCTGGTGAATATCCCTTCGTGGGCGAAAACTGTCAGTGACGGACGGCCTTATGCTTCTGTGGAAGACGTATTGCGCCGCGCCGAAGCGGCCTGTGAAAACTGGCAACCGGAAGATATTACTCAGGCGCTGTCGTCACATCCGCGTATCGGCGAACGCGCCAGCGGAGCCAGTAAAGAAGCGCAGCTTTCCCGTGGCGAACAGGCGACGCTCAATATCAGCCAGCAGGCAGTGATCGATGCGCTGCATGACGGCAACCTGCGTTATGAGCAACGTTTCGGACGGGTGTTTCTGATACGCGCGAAAGGGCGCAGTTCAGAGGAGATTCTGGATAATCTGCAACGGCGGTTACAGAATTCACCGGACGCTGAAGATCAGGAAACGGCGCAACAACTCAAAGAAATTACCCTGCTGCGTTTAAAGGAGATATTCCCGTTATGACACGCATCACCACCCATATTCTCGATACGTCTTTGGGCCAGCCCGCGGCCAATGTGCGCGTCTGGCTGGAAAGCCTTGAAGGGCGGAACATCACGCTCATCAGCGAAACCCAAACCGATGCCGATGGCCGTGCCGCAAAATTAACGCCGGAACCGGTGGCTTCCGGGCATTACCGGTTGTGTGCGGATATCGGCGCGTATTTCACGGCAACGGGGCGCGAAACGTTGTATCACTCGGCGATCATTGATGTGGTGATCGACGGTGAGCAGGATCATTACCATCTGCCGCTGCTGATCAGTCCTTATTCTTATTCAACGTATCGCGGCAGTTAGACCTTTCTGTCATTCAGCCCATCAGCAGGTGCGGATGCTTTAACCGCACGCTTTGGGTCAGCGCCGCGTGGCTGACATCCCGGTCACGATTGCCCTGACGCACCTGTTGCAGAAACGCCATCAGCAGCGGATGCGGGCGCTCGCGACGTGACATCAGTTCCGGTTGTCCCTGAACGCCGAGGAAGAACGGATGATTATCCAGCTCTGCCACCTGCGCCTGTTCCCCGCTTTCGTCATACCCCGTAATGCGCAATCCCGTACTTTCCAGTTCTGCCAGTAAATGCGGGTTCAGATAGCGGCGCTGGTTATAGCGCAGCGTAAACTCATCGCCCATTTTATTCGCCAGCAGGCTGCCGCTGCGGGTGATGACCGTATGATTCCCCGGACGCGGCTGCGTGTGTTCGGCGAGCGGCAGACCGGTTTGCAGACTGCCCAGCGTTGACGGGCCGTGCATCACCACCCGATCCTGTCCGAGCACTTTCTGGCCCAGCGCCGTCACCATCTGATGCATTCCCTGATTGATGCCCAGCACCGGCGTACGGTTTTCCAGTGCCCAGGCGGCAGTCGCCAGCGCGCTGGCCTGATGATCGCCCTGCGTTAACGTTGCGCCCGGTAAAATAATGCCGTCGACGTCGAAAAGCGTGCAGTCGAGCTGGCTGCCCAGTAACGCCGCTGTCACATACACCACGTCAATGTTCATTGCCAGTGCATCGGCGGCGTCTCCCAGTGCAGCGAGCATCGCCGGATAGCTGTCGCGTTGCTCGGCAAAATCGCCCACCAGCGCCACGCGCAGTGTTTTTCCTGCCCGCATCACCGGCTGCGAAACAGAGCCTAACGCCCAGCGCCCGAAGGCATCGCGCCCCCAGCCGTTACTGCGAATTTTGCCGGTCGCGCAATCTTCCAGCTGGAATTTATCCTGATTGCGCACCACGGTCAGTGACTCAATTTCTATGCCGTGTTCTGCGATTTGTGCCGCCATGCCCGCGGATAAAGGCTCACGCAATGGCACGACGATATCTTCTTTAAGTGCCCGATAAATCAGGGATTCAAGGCCGGTTTCTTCACCCGCACCGCGCCCGGTCAGGCGCTCAAGCCACACCAGCCCGCTGGTCAGTGCGTGTCCCTGCGCCGTGACGTGCTGACGGGCATTCGGGTAACGTTGTGCATCATGACTGACGGGAAAGTGACACAGCGGCAACGCGCGGAGTTCAGCAAGTATCGCCGCCATCGCGCCGTACAACGCAGGTTCGGGCGTGGAGTGTGCAATAAAGGTGATGGTCATCAGTGTTCCTCTGTCAGATGTTTTTGCGGGGGTATTGAATGCAAGAATTGATCCACACAGGGATGTGTTTACATGCGCTGACAAAAAGGGGGAGAGGAGAGCAAGGCTGAGTCGGATGTGAACCCGGCGCTGAAGGCCGGGGACATGTTCTTTGATTCTTTAATCGTGCAGCAAATAGGTATCGGCATCGCGCCAGGCGGGGAAGGTTTCGCGGTAATCCTGTAACGCTTCCAGTGATAATTCGGCCTCAATAATCATCGCCGAACCCGGTTCTGCCCGCGCCAGTTCTTCACCCTGCGGATTAATGATCAGGCTGTCGCCGCTGTAATAATGACCGTTATCGTCGTGGCCGACGCGGTTGCAACCGGCAACATACGTCTGATTTTCGATGGCACGGGCGGCGAGCAATGTCTGCCAGTGACGGCTGCGTGGGGCAGGCCAGTTGGCGACGTAAAGCGCCAGGTCGTAATCCTGACGGTTGCGTGAATACACAGGGAAACGCAGGTCGTAACAGACTTGCGGCAAAATACGCCAGCCGCGCCATTCGACGATTTCACGACGTTTTCCGGGCACATAATAATTGTGTTCGCCGGCCATGCGGAACAGGTGACGTTTATCGTAAAAATGCACGTTGCCCTGCGGCTCAACCAGCAGGAAACGGTTCACCGCGCCTTCCGTGGTGCTCAGCGCCACACTGCCACCGATCATCGCACCGAGTTGTTTCGCCCATTGTTGCAGCCATTGCACCACACGCGATTCCGGTAGCGCGCTGCCCGGTGCCTGCATGGCAAAACCGGTGGTAAACATTTCAGGCAACACAATCAGGTCACGGCCTGTCAGCGCACCGAGCAGGCCGTCGAAATGCGCGAGGTTTGCCTCGCCGTCCAGCCACACCAGCGGCTGTTGCAGTACGGACAGTTTTAAAGTTGACACAGGCGCTCCGCGGCAGCGTCCAGCGTGGCTTCTTGTTTGGCGAAGCACAGCCGGATCAGTTTATGTGGGAAAGGTGCGGCGCAGAATACCGACATCGGAATGGCCGCCACGCCGACATGTTCAGTCAGCCAGTGGCAGAATGCAACGTCGTCTAAATCGGACACGTCACTGTAATCAACCAGCAGGAAATAGGTGCCCTGACTGGGTAACACTTTCAGACGGCTGTTGGCCAGCCCCTGCGCGAGACGGTCGCGTTTAGCCTGATAAAAGGCCGGTAATTCCTGCCAGTGTTCCGGTGCTTCACGCAGCATATCCGCCAGCGCCAGCTGAACCGGCGTGGTGATCGAGAAGGTCAGATACTGATGAACCTTGCGCAGTTCGGCGCTGATAATTGCCGGTGCGATGCAGTAACCCACGCGCCAGCCGGTCATATGATAAGTCTTGCCGAACGATGACACCGCAATAGCACGCTGACGCAATTCGGGATGACGCAGCACGCTGGCGTGACCTTGCGGTGCAAAGCAAATGTGCTCGTACACTTCATCGCTCAGCACAAAAATGTGCTTATCCGCAATGGTCTGCCAGAGCTGTTCGACGTCGCTGTCGCTCCAGACCGTGGCCGACGGATTATGCGGGGTGTTGATAATCACCAGCTTCGTGCGGTCAGTGATCTGATCGGCGAATTCCGCCCAGTTCACTTTAAATTCCGGCGGCTGTAGCTGAATGCGTTTCATCACGCCGCCCGCCAGTTCCACCGCCGGGGCGTAACAGTCATAGCTCGGATCAAAAGCAATCACTTCATCACCTTTCGACACCAGCGCGGTGATGGCGATATACAGTGATTCGGTCGCGCCCGCTGTGATGGTGATGTCGGTGTTGGCGTCCGGCGCATAGCCGTAAATCTGTTCGGTTTTCGCGGCAATGGCTTCACGCAGTGGCGCGGTGCCGGTCATCGGGGCGTACTGGTTCGAACCCTGACTGACGTGATACGCCAGACGATCCCTCAGATATTGCGGGCCGTCGAAATCAGGAAAACCCTGCGACAGGTTAATCGCATTGTGTTTCTGCGCCAGAGCACTCATTTGGGTGAAAATCGTGGTGCCTAAGGCAGGAAGTTTACTTTCGGGGATCAATGCTGCTGTGCTCATGGCGGGTCAATACTCCTGGACCGTTGACCTGACAGGCGTCAGGTGTGCAAATAGCGATGTTGCTGACAATATAACACGATGTTAATATTTGGCAATCGAGACGCTTAGATGGCTAAATGCCAATTCGGTCTAAGGCACTTAACTTTTTATATATCGCTGTTTCACGCCAAACTGAGTCCCTCAACGCACCGGTTTTACAGGATAAAAATGACAGAGAATTTGCAACTGGGCGCGCTGCTGGCGGCCTGTCACTGGATTGGTCAGAAAGGCTGGAGCCCGGCGACGGGCGGTAATATGTCTGTACGCGAAGGCGATGCCCATTGCCTGATCACCGAATCAGGAAAAGACAAAGGATCCCTGACCGCAGAAGACTTCCTGCTGGTGGAACTGGAAAGCGGCTTTGCGCCGGGCGGTCGTCGTCCTTCGGCGGAAACCGGGCTGCACACGATGCTGTATTCCCGCTATCCTGAAACAGGCGCGGTACTGCATACCCATTCGGTCAATTCGACCGTGTTATCGCGGGTTGAGCGCAGCGGCGCGCTGGTGCTGGAAGGCTACGAGATGCAAAAATCGCTCAGTGGCCAGACCTCGCACCTTGATCAGGTGGTGATCCCGATCTTCGACAACAGCCAGGATATTCCTGCGCTGGCGCAGAAGATTATTGCCTCGTCAGAGCACGCGCCGTTGCAGTATGGTTTTCTGCTGCGCGGCCACGGGCTGACTTGCTGGGGACGGGATGTGGCCGAAGCGCGCCGCCATCTGGAAGGGCTGGAATTCCTGTTCCAGTGTGAACTGCAACGTCGCCTGCTGGAGGCTAAATGATCCGCGCCATCGTCACTGATATTGAAGGCACCACCACGGATATCCGTTTTGTGCATCAGGTGTTATTCCCTTATGCCCGTCAGCGTCTGGCGGAGTTCCTGCGTCATGAGCATGAACAGCCGGACGTCGCAGCGGCGCTGGACGCCTTACGCGCTGAAATCGACCGGCCACAGGCCAGCGTCGAAGCGCTGATCGAACAGCTTTTTACCTACATGGACAACGACGTGAAATCGACGTCGCTGAAAGTCTTGCAGGGCATTATCTGGCGCACGGGTTATGAGAATGGCGATTTTCGCGGGCATCTTTATGACGACGTCGCGCCACAACTGGAAGCGTGGAAAGCCGAAGGTCTGCAACTTTGTGTGTATTCCTCCGGTTCGGTGGACGCGCAAAAACTGCTGTTTGGCTACAGTGATGCCGGTGATTTAACGCCGCTGTTCAGCGGCTATTTTGACACCCGCGTCGGGGCCAAGCGTGAAACGGAGTCGTATCAGAACATCGCCGAGCAACTGATCCTGCCGCCGCAGGATTTACTGTTTTTATCGGACATCCGTCAGGAACTCGATGCCGCGCGCCTGGCGGGCTGGCATACCTGTAAGCTGATCCGTGATGACGCTGACGAACTCAGCGATCACCTGCAAGTTAATCGTTTTGATCAGATAGCCTTAGAAACATTCTTATAAGAGGGTTGACCATGAGTGCATTGACGATTTTTAGTGACCAGGATCCTTCCGCACCGGTGTGGGAAAGCCGCGACGGCGATGCTATTGCCGCCGAACTGAGCAAAATTGATGTGCGTTTCGAACGCTGGCAGGCCGACCGCGATTTAGGCGCGAATCCTCAGCCGCAGGACGTGATTGCCGCTTATCAGCATGAAATCGACAAGCTGGTCGAAGAAAAAGGCTATCAAAGCTGGGACGTGATCAGCATGCGTCCGGACAACGAACAGCGCGAGGTGCTGCGCACCAAATTCCTTTCCGAACATACGCATGGCGAAGATGAAGTGCGTTTTTTCGTTGAAGGCGCAGGGCTGTTTTGCCTGCACCTCAATGGTAAGATTTTCCAGATCCTGTGCGAGAAGAACGATCTGATTTCCGTACCGGCCAACACCCGCCACTGGTTTGACATGGGCGGCTCTCCGTCATTTACCGCAATCCGCGTGTTCGACAATCCGGAAGGCTGGGTGGCGCATTTCACCGGCGATAAGATTGCCGATGCGTACCCGAGGATGGGGGAGTAAGGTTTGCGTACTGCAGAAACAAAAAAACCACCAGAAGGTGGTTTTTTTGTGCTGGTCAGGTTAGCGGCCTTTCCAGCGGGCTTCGTTACTGATGTAACGCAAGCGCAACCCAGCCACAACATAGTCTGCTTTCTGAACAATTTTGTCAAGTTGGTCGACAACAAGTGTATGATTGTGGCGGCCCTTTACGCCGTCTTAGCAAACGGGCACCGGTTTCAGAAAAGGATGTCCAATGACCGTCAACGCAGGCGCAACCCAGCGCTTGTTTCACGGAGATATCACCGGTGGTGTTGACGTGAAGCGGTCTTTGCAAGGACCGCACAATGAAACGGTACATCTGTATCTTTCTCGTTGTCACCGGCGCGACGCTGACACAAGGGAAGGGGAGCTGGAGCATTTCCAACAACTCTCTTAATGTGATCATTAACGCACCGGGCAAGTAAGCCAGAAAGCCGTCCCGCAAGGGACGGCTTTCTTCAGGCCTTTAACGCATTACCTGCTTACCATAATTCGGTGAGCGTGGGCCGTACAGCAGGCCGTCGGTCTGAGATGCACTCAGCAGACGGTAGCTGGTGAGCCCGGCGATATCATGACCTTTGTCGGAAATCGTGCTGGAGATTTGTTTCACCGCAGCCTGAACCAGCATGCCGATGATCCCGCCGTTGTTGTTGTCATTTTCGCTGTCAGAGGCAGTGGCGTTACCTGTCCACAGCACTTTGCCATTGCGTAAATCCACCAGTTTGGCATTAGCGGTGACACGGGTTTCGCTGGAAACCACCATGTAGCTGCTGCCGTAGCTGGTGATATCAATGTAAAGCGCGGCATCCGCGCCGAAAATTTCACGCAGTTTGGCGGCGCTGACTGCACGGATATCTTCCGCACCGGTTATGCCGTTCTGCTTGAAAGTTTCCTCAACGACAGCCACCGGGAAGACATAGAAGCCGTCTTCTGCCAGCGGTGCCGTGACAGTTGAAAGCATGCTGTGGCTGGCGTTCACGTCCGGCGAATGGTTCACCGGCGGCAGGACCAGAATCGATCTCGGTTTGCTTTCTTTAAACGCGGTGTAATCGTAAGACGCTTTTTTCGCGCAGCCTGTCAGCAACAACGTCAGCACCATACCGGTCAGCAGGAATAAACGTTTCATTTAACACTCCCTTTATTTTTCAGCAGGAAATCCATGTAGGTTGCTGACTCAGGAAATAAACTTTTCTCAGTATTGAATTCCTGAAATGCCAGATCGGTATGACCGGTATTGGCATAAAGTAATCCCAGTTGGGCGTGCAGGCCTGGTGGAACGGCTTTACCGGTTGCACGGGATTTTTCAATCGACTCTTTTAATGACGCGATTTGTTCTTCCGGGCCGACTTTGTCACCCTGATAATACTGGTAAACGGTCTTCTGATAGTTATCCCAGTTATATAATGATGTGTCAGCCTGTTTTGCACAGCCCGCTAATAATAACGCTAGGGTAAAAAATCCACCTTTTAACACGGCGCGTTGGGTTTTACGTAATGTCATTTGATAATATCCGTATTATTAATTAGCCGGACGCCATGCGCCGCTTTCGATCCCATTCACCAGGTTATTCACCGCTTCACGGATTGCTAAATCCAGCACTTTGCCGTTTAAGGTAGAGTCATAACTGGCAGTACCGCCGAAACCAATAATTTCACGGTTGGACAGGGAATACTCGCCTGCGCCCTGTGAGGAATACACCACTTCAGAGGTCTGAACATTGACAACATTCAGGCTGACTTTAGCGTAAGCGATCTGTTGCTTACCGCGGCCGAGGATGCCCCACAACTGGTTGTCGCCGACTTCTTTACGACCAAACTCAGTCACATCACCGGTGATGACGTAATTAGCACCTTTCAGAGTTTGCGCCTGGCCTTTAATTCCGGCTTCTTCTTTAATTTCAGCCATATTGGTGCGGTCTAAAACATTAAAGCGGCCAGTTTGTTGCAGGTCAGTCACCAGAATAGTTTTAGACTGATTGCCCAGACGATCGACGCCGTCAGAGAAAATGCCACTCATATAGCTTGAGCGGTTATCGAATTTGCCGACAGAAATCGGACTGCGGGGGCCATTATATTGCGTGTTATAAGAAGCGACTTTCTGAACTTCAACCGTGCGGGATGATTCTGTTGCACACCCTGTTAATGTGCCTGCCGCAATCATTGCCGACAAAATGAAAACTGATTTCCTCATGTTACTATTCCTTGTCAATTTAATTTTTATTAACGGGCAAGGGCTGCCCGTGCCAAATTAAAATAATTTGACTTAATGTTATTCCAATAAGTATCAGGAGATATTTCACTTAACACGATGAATTATCTCAATAGCCATTTTTACTCTTTAGGGCGCGGAATACCGGCGCTGAGAGAGAGTAAAATTTAAAATTGGCTAATGATAATCCTAACAGATATTGCTTTTCGATTTCCTTACATTAATGGATTTTCTTTATCATTAGCTCAAAAAAACAGCGCCTGCAGGCGCTGCATTATTTACCAGAGGGTTAACGTAAGGCTCGCCTGAAGATCCCTTCGCGAACCTGATCCGGCGTCACCACGCCCCCATCCAGCACCCATCCGCTGATCAACTCTGCAGGCGTCACATCAAACGCCGGGTTATAAACCTGTGCGTCCAGCGGTGCCCATTGCACGGACCCAAAACTGCCGGAAACGCCGGTGACTTCGCGTGCGTCGCGCTGTTCGATGGGGATAGCGGCACCGTTCGGACAATGCGGATCGTGCGTGGTATGCGGTGCGGCGACGTAGAACGGAATGCCGTGATATTTCGCCAGAACCGCCAGGCTGTAAGTGCCGATTTTGTTGGCAACATCGCCATTCGCAGCAATGCGGTCAGCGCCGACCCAGATGGCATCGACGCGCTTTTGTGCCATCAGGCTGGCGGCCATCGAATCACAAATCAGCTGATAAGGAATGCCCAGCTCACCGAGCTCCCAGGCGGTGAGACGTCCGCCCTGTAACAGCGGACGGGTTTCGTCCACCCACACCTGTTCTACATTCCCCTGTTCATGGGCGCGGCGGATCACCCCGATCGCCGTGCCGACGCCTGCCGTTGCCAGCCCGCCGGTGTTGCAATGGGTCAGCAGGCGGCTGCCGGGTGTGACCAGCTTAGCGCCATGTGTGGCAATGCTTTCGCACAATGCCTTGTCTTCATCCACCAGACGCAATGCTTCTTCTGATAACGCCTTAACGTAATCAGGTTGTTGCAGCGCGACTTTCATCCGGTCGAGATTGTTCATCAGATTCACGGCGGTCGGGCGCGAGGCACGCAGCGTGTCCAGCGCATGATGTAATTCATCCTGCGCCATTCCCCGTTCAGCCAGCAGGGCAAGCAGCAGGCTGGCGGACAAGCCAATCAGCGGCGCACCACGCACGCGCAGGGTGCGGATGTGATCCACCAGTTCGCTGACGTCGCGACATTCGCGCCAGTCAGACCGTTGCGGCAGGGCTTGCTGGTCGAGGATCCACAGCTGGTTTTCACGAATACGTAAACTGGTGGTTGTGAGGCTTTGCATTATTGGTTAAATCCTTGTTGCCCGGTTGCATCTGGTCACTTATTCTGCCAACATGCGTAACGGATGTATAGACGTCTAAACGCTTTAAAGGCTAAAAAAGAATTCGAGAGGTCAGGATGTCGCGCTACTACACATTTACCGCCAAAGATGCCGTTGAATATGCCCGTCAGTTTGGCGGCGTGGCAGATCCGCAATCCCTGGTCACTGCCGATGAAATCGGTGACGGAAACCTGAATCTGGTGTTTAAGATCCGCGATACTGCGGGTAAAAGCCGGGTGATTGTCAAACAGGCGCTGCCGTATGTACGTTGTGTGGGTGAATCCTGGCCGCTGACCTTAGATCGTGCGCGCATTGAAGCTGAAACCCTGATCATTCACGGTCAGTATTGCCCGCAGCACACGGTCAGCGTTTTACATCACGACGCAGAACTGGCGGTGATGGTGCAGGAAGATCTGTCGGATCATCACATCTGGCGTAGCGAGCTGGTGCAGGGGAAATACTACCCGCAGGCTTCTGCCCAGCTGGGAGAATATCTGGCGCAGACGTTGTTCCATACCTCGGATTTCTTCCAGAACGCGCAGACCAAAAAAGCTGAAGTTTCCCGTTTCACTAATCCTGAATTGTGTCAGATCACCGAAGATCTGTTCTTTACCGATCCGTATGTCGATCACGAACGCAATAATTTTGATGCCGTATTGCAGCCGGAAGTGGATGCGCTGCGTGCGGATAAACCGCTGCGACTGGCGGTGGCTGCGCTGAAACACCGTTTCCTGAGTAAAGCGGAAGCGTTGCTGCACGGCGATATTCACAGCGGGTCGATTTTCGTCGCCGAAGGTAAACTGAAAGCCATCGACGCGGAATTCGGTTATTACGGTCCGCTGGGATTTGATCCGGGTTCGGCAATGGGAAATCTGCTGCTGAACTACTGTGGCCTGCCGGGACTGGTCGGGGTGCGTGAAGCGGCAGATGGCCGTGAGCAGCGCCTGAAAGATGTGCGTGAACTGTGGCTGAGCTTCTCGGAGCGTTTCCTGCAACTGGCGCGGGATAAATCCCAGGATCCGACGCTGGCGGAGCCGGGCTATGCGGAAGTTTTCCTGCAGGAAGTCTGGCACGATGCCGTCGGGTATTGCGGCGCGGAGTTGATCCGCCGCACCATCGGACTGGCGCACGTCGCCGATCTCGATACCATTAAAGATGCGGCGATGCGCGCCGATTGCCAGCGCCACGCGCTGAGCCTCGGACAAAAACTCATTCTGACCGCACAACAAATCGGCGATGTGGAGTCACTTATTGCGCGGATCCGTCAGTTCAGCTAATCCTGTAAGATTCTTGTATAATGCCCGCCTTCGAGGTGCGTAGGGGTAAACCCGGTGGCATTTCCTCGGTTTACTTTTAACAGGAATACAGAATTATGATGCATAACCATGTCTTGCGCAGCGTGCGCTACATGCTGGATTTGAGCGAAGGTCAGTTGATTGAGATCCTTAAAACGACCGGTACGCCTGTCAGCCCTGAAGTGATGTCACGTTACCTGAAAAAAGAAGACGAAGAAGGCTACATGGAAGTGCCAGACGAAGTGATGGCAAACTTCCTTAATGGCCTGATCACCTTCAAACGCGGTAAAGACGATCGCTTCCCGGCACCGGAAGTAGAAAAGCGTCTGACCAACAACATCATGCTGAAAAAATTGCGTGTGGCGTTTGAGCTGAAAACCGAAGACATGATTTCCGTGCTGACTGCGGCAGATTTCAAAGTCTCCGAAGGCGAACTGAGTGCGTTCTTCCGCAAGGAAGGCCATAAAAACTACCGTCCTTGCGGCGATCAGGTAATGCGTTATTTCCTGAAAGGGCTGACGGCGAAAGTGCGTCCTAAGAAGGGCTGAACATAAAGTATTCATGAAATAAATATTTTCACAGAGAATACTTCATTAGTGAATAATAAGCGGGAGCCTCAAAAAAGGCTCCCGTTTTACGTTTATTGATTCTGTAATTGCGGAATTTAGTTATTTCCTTTCTCACTTCACGTTTTTCCAGTTTATTTTTGACAGGATATTAATCCGGAAACTATCTTCATCCCTCGCCGTAATACCTCTGGGCACTATTTCAAAAAAAATAAAACACCGCTGTTAATTGAAGGGCAGCGGTTAAATTTTATAGTGAAAAGGATATCTTTTTATGACAAAAATTAAAGCGCTGGCCTTGTTCGTTGGATTTGCCGTTTCGGGTTCTTCTGTGGCTGCGGCGTCTCAAAGCAGTCTGGAAGCCCGCATGGCGCAACTCGAACAGCGTCTGCAGCAGGCAGAAACGCGAGCAGAAACGGCAGAAAAGCAAATTGAGCAGCTCAAACATCAGGACATCAAACGCGAACAGGAAATTGCTATCGTAAAAGAAGCTAACCCTGTAGAAGTTAAAAAAGATGGAATATCGAAAGACAAATTATTAACACTTAATGGATTCGATAATTTAAAACTGTATGGCGATGTGGAGTTTAATATCGACGGCGCAAGTCGTACAGGGCAATTAACCTCTGTGCGAACCAGTGACAATAAAAACTGGAAGCCGGGAAATAATGAGCGCTGGGATGTTAACGGACGGTTATTAATCGGGCTGGATGGTTATCGCCGTAATGATAATGGTCAGTTCTCTGGTTTCTCTGTACAGCCAACGGCTGACCTGAATGGCTCGATGAATCTTGATGATGCCGCCTTCTTCTTCGGTGAGGAAAAAGACTGGATGGCAAAAATCGGTCGTTTCGAAGCCTACGATATGTTCCCGCTTAATCAGGATACTTTCATCGAATACTCCGGGAATACCGCCAACGACCTGTACGCCGATGGTTATGGCTATGTCTATATGATGAAAGAAGGGCGCGGGCGTAGTGACAGCGGCGGCAACATCATGTTGAATAAAAATATCGGCAACTGGTATTTCGAGCTGAATACCTTGCTGGAAAACGGTTCAGCCTTGTTTGCCGATCAAAACTATCATGGCAACGAACTTGAGAATGACAAAAACGTTGCCTATCTGCGCCCGATCATTGCCTGGAAAGGGGATGCCTTCTCAGTCGCGGCGGCAATGGAAACCAACGTGGTGAACAACGCGTATGGTTACACCAACGATAAAAACGAATTCGTCGATCAGTCCAAACGTAATGGTTATGGCCTGACAATGACCTGGGACGGCCAGAAAGCTGACCCGGAAAATGGCGTGATAGCAAACCTGAGCACGGCGTATATGGATGCGTCAGATGAGAAGGACTTCACCGTCGGTGCCAATGCGTTGTGGAAAAACTTCGAGCTGGGTTACATCTACGCGCACAACAAAATTGAAGACTTTAATATCGAGGGTGTCCGCGCATCTGATTACGACGATGACTGGTTCGATGAGCCGGGCAACTACGACATCCATACCGTTCACGCCAGCTACCTGATCCCGAACGTCATGAACATGGAAAACTTCAACGTTTATCTGGGCGCGTACATCTCCATGCTGGAAGCGGATAAAACTTACAGCAGCGATGATGACAGTGACCAGAGGTATGGGGCGCGTGTCCGCTTTAAATACTACTTCTGATTACCCGTCATAATTCTGGCTGCAGATGCGTTGGCTTCGCGCACTTACCCCAGTCACATAGTTATCTATGTTTCTGGGGATGCGTTCACTTGCCGCCTTCCTGCAACCTGAATTCTTTAGGGTAATACGTGTGTATCTTCACAAATAATAAAAGCCTGAGTGCGTAAACACTCAGGCTTTTCTATGGATTAAACGTTAAATCAGGCAGCTTCGGTGTGGCGGGGTTTCGCCTCAGCCTTTTTTACGCTGTCTTTCTCCGCTTCTGGTTTTTGCGCAGCCAGGGCGTCTGGCTCAAACTCATCGACGTTGATTGAACGCAGACGGCTTTCTTCCGCACGACTCAGGATACGCGCATCGTCGGCGCTCAGATGACCGGCATCCAGACCTTTTTGCGCCAGAATATCCAGACGGGTGAATGGCAGCTTTTTACCCATCGCGTCGCACAGACGTTTGTGAACCGGCTCAGCGGCCAGAATATCCTGCAACGCTTCTTCCAGCAGACCGACCGGGTTGTGCTCGCTTGGCGTCAGATACTGACCACGACCGATGCGGCTGCGGGTCGCAGATGGCAGCTGCAGAATGCGCGCCAGTTCGTGATCCAGACGGTCAGACGGTGCGGCATGTGAAAGACCCAGCGGGAAAATCACCAGACGCATCACACCTGCCACGAAACGGTTCGGGAAGTTACGCAGCAAATCGTCGATAGCCACTTCAGCCTGATGCAGACAATCCTGCACGCCCCAGTGAACCAGCGGTAAATCCGCTTCGTTACAACCTTCTTCGTCATAACGTTTCAGCGTCGCCGTCGCCAGATACATCTGGCTGAGGATATCGCCAAGACGGGCGGAAATACGTTCGCGACGTTTCAGACTGCCGCCGAGCACGCCCATGGAAATATCAGACAGCAGCGCCAGATTAGCGCTCAGACGGTTGATGTGCTGGTAGTAACGTGCCGTTTTATCGTTAACCGGTGTATCGCTGGTGCGACCGCCGGTCAGACCGAGCCAGAAGCTGCGCATATTGTTACTGCCGACATGGCCGATATGTCCGAAGAGTGCACGGTCGAAATCAACCAGATCGTTTTTCTCAGCCGCCGCCATTTCACGCAGAACATAAGGATGGCAGCGGATCGCGCCCTGACCGAAGATGATCATGCTGCGGGTCAGAATGTTGGCACCTTCCACGGTAATCGCAATTGGCGCGCCCTGATAAGAACGGGCCACAAAGTTGCTGGTGCCGAGCATAATGCCTTTACCGCCGGTGATATCCATCGCATCCATCACGGCGCGCTGGCCGCGGTGAGTACAGTGGTATTTCACGATAGCCGACAGCACCGCCGGTTTTTCGCCGAGCATAATGCCGTTGGTAATCAGGGTCGCGGCGGCGTCCATCACATAAGCGTTACCGGCAATGCGTGCCAGCGGTTCTTCGATGCCTTCCATTTTGCCGATAGGCAGTTTGAACTGACGGCGGATATAGGCATATGCGCCGGTCGCCAGCGCCAGAGATTTCAGGCTACCCGTGGAGTTAGACGGCAGGGTAATACCGCGACCCACAGACAGACATTCCACCAGCATACGCCAGCCCTGACCGGCCATTTTCGGGCCGCCAATGATGTAGTCGATCGGCACGAAAATATCGTGGCAGCGCGTCGGACCGTTCTGGAACGGCACGTTCAGCGGGAAGTGACGATGGCCAATTTCGACACCGGCGGTGTCGGTTGGGATCAGCGCACAGGTAATGCCCAGTTCGGTTTCGTTGCCGAGCAGATGATCGGGGTCTCTCAGTTTAAATGCCAGACCCAGCACGGTGGCGATAGGGGCCAGCGTGATGTAGCGTTTGTTCCAGGTCAGGCGCATACCGAGGACTTCTTTCCCCTGCCACTGGCCTTTACAGACGATACCGAAATCCGGAATAGCACCGGCATCAGAACCCGCTTCCGGGCTGGTCAGGGCGAAACAAGGGATTTCCAGACCTTCTGCCAGACGCGGCAGATAGTGATCTTTCTGCTCCTGCGTGCCGTAATGTTGCAACAATTCGCCCGGGCCGAGGGAGTTCGGCACACCGACGGTGATCGCCAGAATACCGGATACACCGGCCAGTTTTTGCAACACACGTGCCTGAGCGTAAGCGGAGAATTCCAGGCCGCCGTATTCTTTCTTAATGATCATCGCGAAGAAGCGATGTTCTTTCAGATACGCCCACAGTTCAGGCGGCAAATCTGCCAGTTCATGGGTTATCTGGAAATCATTCGCCATGCGACAGGCTTCTTCAACTGGCCCGTCAATAAAGCGCTGCTCTTCTTCGGTCAGTTGCTGTTCAGGGTAATCCTGCAATTTTTTCCAGTCAGGCTTACCGCCAAACAGATCGCCTTCCCACCAGGTCGTCCCGGCTTCAATGGCTTCTTTTTCCGTGCGTGACATGGCAGGCATCACTTTACGGAAGGTGCGCAGGGCAGGGGCTGAGAACAATGAACGACGCAGGGCAGGGATATTGAACGGCAGCAAAATGATCGCCAGCGGCACCAGAAGCCACAGCGTCCACAAATTAATGGCACCCATGGCAGCGGTAAACGCCAGTAAAATCAGGCTGCTAAGGGCAAGATTGACCTTGTGGTAGAACAACACACCAAGGATCACGACAAATGCAACAATGCTAAGAACCATCATAGTAAAGCTCCTGAGTAGTAGGAGGTCTGACCTGTTGTAGGGATACAATGGTTTTAGTTCATGCTCATTTCTTTATCAATGTGTTTACATGCTAATTACAACACAGCTCACAAACCGGTCGCACGAAGCGTCAAAAATAGAAACTATCGGAATCATTACCGCTTCATTGCTTCTCGCTGTTTCGGCTTTCCGTTAAACTGCACAGCGGAACGTTTTATTGCTATCGGCCGTGCGTAAACCGGCTGCAAATGGACATAAAAGAGGCTGCTATGTACCAGGATATTATCCGTACTGAACTGAACGAAGCTGCTGATACGCTGAATAAATTCATCAGCGATCCGGCAAATATTGAGTCTATTCAACGTGCAGCAGTGCTGCTGGCAGATTCATTCAAAGCGGGTGGGAAAGTGATTTCCTGCGGCAACGGCGGTTCACATTGTGACGCCATGCATTTCGCGGAAGAGCTGACAGGCCGTTATCGTGAAAACCGTCCGGGCTATCCGGCGATTGCCATTTCTGACGTCAGCCACATCTCCTGCGTCGGCAACGATTTCGGTTACGAATACATTTTCTCCCGTTATCTGGAAGCCGTTGGCCAGAAAGGTGACGTTCTGCTGGGGATCTCCACTTCCGGCAATTCTGGTAACGTGATCAAAGCTATCGAAGCTGCCCGCGCTAAAGGCATGAAAGTCATTACCCTGACCGGTAAAGATGGCGGCAAAATGGACGGCTCAGCCGACGTGGAGATCCGCGTTCCGCACTTTGGTTTCGCTGACCGCGTGCAGGAAATCCACATTAAAGTGATACATATCCTGATTCTCTTAATCGAAAAAGAGATGGTCAAGGCATAAGATTTTTGCCGTAAAGGAGGCAGGTGATGTGCGAATTGCTCGGGATGAGCGCTAACGTCCCTACTGATATTTGTTTCAGTTTCAGTGGATTAGTGCAGCGCGGTGGCGGGACTGGTCCGCATAAAGACGGCTGGGGCATTACCTTTTATGAAGGCAATGGCTGTCGTACTTTTAAAGATCCGACGCCAAGTTTTAATTCGCCCATTGCCCGCCTTGTTCAGGAATATCCGATCAAATCCTGCGCGGTGATTTCTCATATTCGTCAGGCAAACCGTGGCGAAGTGGCGCTGGAAAATACCCATCCGTTCACCCGCGAACTGTGGGGACGCAACTGGACTTACGCGCACAACGGCCAGCTTCGCGGTTACCGCCAGCTGGATACCGGCACGCTGCGCCCTGTCGGTCAGACAGACAGTGAATACGCTTTTTGCTGGTTGCTGCATAAACTCACCCAACGTTATCCGCGCCGCCCTGCAAGCTGGCCGCCGGTGTTTCGCTATATCGCGTCGCTGGCTGATGAGTTACGGCAGAAAGGGGTGTTTAACATGTTGCTGTCGGACGGCAATTTCGTGATGGCATACTGCTCGACGAATTTGCACTGGATCACGCGGCGGGCGCCTTTCGGAAAGGCAACGTTGTTGGATCAGGATGTGGAAATTGATTTTCAGCAGCAGACGACACCGAATGATGTCGTCACCGTGATTGCCACGCAACCGCTAACCGCAAACGAAACCTGGAACAAGATTGCCCCAGGTGAGTTCGCGTTATTTCATCGGGGCGAACGCCAGCTGTGAGGACAGCGGGGTGTTAGACAACGGTTGCAGCACTTCATATTTACCGTCAGTGACCACAACATTCGGTGGCTGATGGTGTTTCTCAAAGTACGCATATCCCGGTTGTAACTGGCTCCAGAAGCTGTAGTAGCTTGAGTTTTTGTGCGCCTTCATGTTGGCATCGGTCATTTTGAACGGATAAATGCTGATCTGCAGATTACGTTGCCCGAACTGGAATGCCGCCTGCACATAGGTAAAGATTTCGTCCATGTAGCCGTCGGTCATGGCGTAGCAACCGATAGACTTACAGTTTCCGTGGATCATCAGATACTTACCCGAATAGCCCTGCGAGATGTCGTAAGCATTGGGGAAACCGATGTTGATGGCGCGATAAAAGCGGCTGTCGGGTTTCAGGTGGTGGATATCCACGTTGTAGAAACCTTCCGGGCTTTTGAAATCACCTTCGCGACGTTTATTTCCCAAACCGCCAGAAAAATCGCAGATGCCGTAACTGCCGATCAGACGAAATTCGCCGTCGAGTTGGGCATACAATTCGAGTTTACGTTCTTGTTTGAAGATCTGGATATAAACCGGAGCGCCTAACAATTGCTTTTTAAGCGTCGCGTTGACCGGGACAGCATCGCTGGCCACAGCGTAATTTGCTGTAAATAAAGGCAAACTGAGGAGCATCGCAAGAAACAGCGCGATTCTGATCATTCTAAATCCTGCTTGGTAATAATGTCGATTATTTTGTCTACAGCGGAACTGCCTGTAAGACCGCCACTGATTTTCTTCTTATGTACTGCCTGTCTGAAACGATGCCATATTAATACTGATTAATTTTTTAGCAATCACCAAATAATGAATAATGAGTTTCGATATCGGAAATTTATTACCTTGCCATGAATGGTGATTAATTAAGCGAAATTAACCAACATTTTCTGTGTTGGAAATCTCCACACTCAACTGTATACTTATACAGTCATTGGGGGAGGGCTATGCGTAAAATCATTCATGTGGATATGGACTGCTTTTTCGCGGCCGTCGAGATGCGCGACGATCCTTCCCTGCGCGATATTCCAATCGCTATCGGCGGCAGTCGTGACCGCCGTGGCGTCATCAGTACCG
The DNA here is from genome assembly GCF_003263545.1 of Rahnella sp. AN3-3W3. Lineage (NCBI taxonomy): Bacteria > Pseudomonadati > Pseudomonadota > Gammaproteobacteria > Enterobacterales > Yersiniaceae > Rahnella > Rahnella sp. AN3-3W3. The sequence goes on along the minus strand of NZ_JYDG01000090.1, from coordinate 960 downwards.
CCAATTATCCAGCCCGCAAATTTGGCGTACACAGTGCAATGCCTACCGGCATGGCCCTGAAACTGTGCCCGCATCTGAAAGTCATTCCCGGCAGAATGGACGCCTATAAAGAAGCGTCAAACCACATTCGTGAAATCTTCGCGCGTTATACGCCATTGATTGAACCGTTGTCACTCGATGAAGCTTATCTGGATGTTTCCGACGCCACTCAATGCAATGGTTCCGCCACACTTATCGCCGCTGAAATTCGCCAGGCCATTTTCGATGAAATCAATCTGACGGCTTCTGCGGGCATTGCGCCGATAAAATTTCTGGCAAAAATCGCCTCAGACCTGAATAAACCCAACGGCCAGTTTGTGATTACGCCCGATAAAGTGGACGCGTTTTTACAAGATTTGCCGCTGAGCAAAATCCCCGGCGTCGGCAAAGTCACCGCCCAGCGGTTGCAGGAGCAGGGGTTGATCACCTGCGGTGATGTACAGCGTTACGATCTGGCGAAACTGCTCAAACGCTTTGGCAAGTTTGGACGCGTGTTGTGGGAACGCTGTCAGGGGATTGATGAGCGCGAGATTTCCCCCGAGCGGTTGCGTAAATCCGTCGGTGTGGAACGTACGCTGGCCGAAGATATTCACAGCTGGGAAGAGTGCGTGGCGCTGATCGAACGTTTGTACCCCGAACTGCAAACGCGCTTAAGCCGCGTCAGCCCGGATCTGCGCATTGCGAGACAGGGTGTAAAACTCAAATTTCATGATTTCCAGCAGACCACGCAGGAACACGTGTGGCCGGTGCTGAATAAAGAAGATTTACTGAAAGTCGCGCGTGATGCCTGGGAACAGCGGCGCGGCGGAAGGGGAGTCAGGCTGGTGGGGTTGCATGTGACGTTGCGAGGATCCGCAGATAGAGCGGCAGCTATTGTTAGATTTAAACTCCTCCCCCTGCGAAGGGGGAGGCTGGGAGGGG
>NZ_JYDG01000009.1:0-21870 GCF_003263545.1 Rahnella sp. AN3-3W3 | reverse complement strand
AAAAAAAGCCTTCGCGAGCGAAGGCCAGTGAATGATCACTAAAATTTAGTTTTGGAACGAGAGACGTGCTCCCGGAACGATGTTAGTCCCTTTTAGAACTTTGGCCTGAGAAATCACGTTAAGTAATTAAAGAAACTTCACCTGTGATTTCAGCAGAATTCGAGCAGGGTGATTTACGATGGAAAAAGCCGCCCGGGAAGGGCGGCAGCGCTTCAGTTTTAAGACTCCGGTTCCGCCTTTTTCCCGGCCAGCATGGCTAAGAAGTCATATTTCTGCTGCAACTCTTTCTCTGCCGCCACATACAACATTTCTGCCACTTCCGGCTGCTGGGAATTCAGTCGACGGAAGCGTTGCTCGTTGTTGAGCGTATCGGTCAGTCCGCTGGAAGGTGGCCTTGAATCCAGTGCCAGTGCCGGTTTACCTTCTTCCACGCGGCGCGGATCGAAGCGGTACAACGGCCAGAAACCGGTGGTGGTCAGCTGTTTCATCTGGTCATGGCTGAGCGCCAGATCGTAACCGTGTTCTTCGCACGGACTGTACGCGATAATCAGCGACGGCCCCGGATACGCTTCGGCTTCCTGAATGGCTTTCACCGTCTGGTTCAGCTGCGCACCGAGCGAAATTTGCGCCACATACACATGACCGTACATCATCATGCTGACGCCCAGATCCTTACGCGATTTCCGTTTACCCTGTTCCGCAAATTTCGTCACCGCGCCAAGCGGCGTGGCCTTCGACTGCTGGCCGCCGGTGTTGGAATAACACTGGGTATCGAGCACCAGCACATTGACGTTTTCCGTCAGGCTCAGCACGTGATCCAGCCCGCCGAAACCGATGTCATACGCCCAGCCGTCGCCGCCAATCAGCCAGATAGATTTGTCCACCAGATAATCAGCGTCGGTCGCCAGCTGACGCGCATCCGGCGTATCAATGTCTGCCAGAATGTTACGCAGCGCCGTGACATGTTCACGTTTCACTTCCGGCGTGGACGTCTCATCGCGCAGGCCGCCTAATAGCTCTGCGGGAATATGCTCCTCCAGCGAGGCGACTAAACGCAGCACGCGACGGCGATGCTGATCGACAGTCAGACGGAAACCCAGCCCGAACTCGGCGTTATCTTCAAACAGCGAGTTTGCCCAGGCCGGACCGCGGCCATCGGCGTTGGTGGTGTACGGCGTTGAAGGCAGGTTGCCGCCATAAATCGATGAACAGCCGGTAGCGTTGGCAATCAGCAAACGATCGCCGTACAGCTGGGTCAGCAGTTTGATATAAGGTGTTTCGCCACAACCGGAGCAGGCACCGGAATATTCGAACAGCGGCGTGATCAGCTGCGACGTGCGGATATCGATACGTTCCAGCGTGGTTTTATCAATTTCCGGCAGTTTGAGGAAGAAGTCATAGTTGGCGCGTTCTTCTTCCAGATGTTCAATGCGGTCTGCCATGTTAATGGCTTTGATGGACGGATCCTGACGATCTTTTGCAGGGCACACTTCCACGCACAGATTACAGCCGGTGCAGTCTTCAGGCGCAACCTGCAACACGTATTTCTGGCCGCGCATGTCGCGGGATTTCACATCCAGAGATTGCAGTGCAGACGGCGCGTCTTCCATAAACTCCGGCTGTACCACTTTGGCGCGGATGGCGGAATGCGGACAGGCCGCGACACAGTGGTTGCACTGAGTACACAAATCCGGCTTCCAGATCGGCACTTCTTCGGCAATGTTGCGTTTTTCCCATTGCGTGGTGCCTGTCGGCCAGGTGCCGTCCGGCGGGAAAGCGGAAACCGGCAGGGCGTCGCCAAGACCGGCCAGCATGGTGGCAGTGACGGTTTTGACGAAATCCGGCGCAGCGTCGGACACAATCGGCGGGCGTTTGCGCGGATTTTCCGGAATCGCCTGTAACGGCACTGATACCAGTTCTTCCAGCGTGGCCGCCAGCGCCATCCAGTTGCGTGTGACGATTTCCTCCCCTTTGCTGCTGTAGCTGCGGGCAATTGCGCCCTGCAATTCGGCCAGCGCCTGTTCGCCCGGCAAGATCTGCGTCAGGTGGAAGAACGCCATCTGCATAACGGTGTTAATGCGCGCGCCGAGTTTGCATTCACGGGCAATTTTGGCGGCGTTAATCACATAAAAACGGGCTTCACGCTGGATAAGCGTCGCCTGAACTTCCAGCGGTAAACGTGCCCAGACTTCATCAGCGCTGAACGGCGTATTGAGCAGGAAAATACCGCCCGGACGCAGACGTTCTGCCATCTGATACAGATCGATAAACTGCCACTGATGACAGGCGACGAAATGCGCCTGGCTGACCAGATACGCGGATTTGATCGGCTTTTCGCTGACGCGCAGATGCGACACCGTCAGACCACCGGCCTTTTTGGAGTCGTAAACGAAATACCCCTGCGCATACATCGGCGTGCTGTTGCCGATAATCTTGATGTTGTTCTTGGTGGCAGATACCGAACCGTCGCTGCCCAGCCCGTAGAACAGGGCCTCGAGCGAAGCGTGCTGCGGTAAATCTTCTTCCACCACCGGCAGGGAAAGGCCTGTCACGTCGTCATAAATGCCGACGGTAAAGCGCGGACGTGGCTGACTGAGTGACAGCTCGCGGAATATCGACATCACGCAGTCGGGGCCGAACTCTTTCGAGGACAGCCCGTAACGTCCGCCGGTCACTTTTGGCAGCGAATCCCGTTCGCCACGGCTATACGCTTCTGCCAGTGCGGTCATCACGTCGAGGTATAACGGCTCAGCCAGCGCGCCCGGCTCTTTGGTGCGATCGAGCACTGCAATGCTTTTCACCGTCTGCGGCAGCACGGACAACAGATGTTCTGCGCTGAAAGGACGGTACAGACGCACTTTCAGCACGCCGACTTTCTCACCGCGCGCAATCAGGGTTTCAATCACTTCTTCGGCGGTGCCGATCCCGGAACCCATCAGCACAATCACCCGTTCTGCCTGCGGATCGCCGACATATTCGAACGGCTTATATTCGCGGCCGGTGAGGGCGGCAAACGCATTCATGGCGTCGATAACGTGCTGACAGGTCGCGTCGTAATACGGATTAGTGGCTTCGCGTGACTGGAAATAGGTGTCCGGGTTAGCAGACGTCCCGCGGATCACCGGATGATCCGGCGAAAGGGCGCGTGCGCGGTGTGCGTCAATCTGCGCCTGCGGCAGCATCTGCTGGAGCGTGTCATCGCTCAGCGGGGCAATTTTGTTGATTTCGTGCGAGGTACGGAAGCCATCAAAAAAATGAATAAACGGCACGCGGCTGTTGAGACTGGCGACCTGAGAAATCAGCGCGAAGTCTTGTGCTTCTTGCACGCTGGCAGCAGAGAGCAGGGCGCAACCGGTCTGGCGCACGGCCATCACATCGGAATGATCGCCAAAAATCGACAGCGCGTGGGTGGCGACGGTGCGCGCCGCGACGTGCAGCACGAACGGCGTCAGCTCACCGGCCAGTTTGTAGAGCGTCGGGATCATCAGTAACAGACCCTGCGACGAGGTGAAGGAGGTCGACAGCGCACCGGTCTGCAATGCGCCGTGAACGGTAGAAATTGCCCCGGCTTCGGACTGCATTTCCATTACCGTCGGGACATCGCCCCACAGATTTTGCTTTCCTTCGCCTGACCACGCACCGGCAATTTCGGCCATGGTGGAACTTGGTGTGATCGGGTAGATGGCAATCACTTCGTTAGTGCGATAAGCCACGGAAGCGACTGCGTTATTACCGTCAGTGGTGATCATGGAATACCCTTTTGCGTTGCTCACAATTGCGGCCAGCAGGAAATTCGGTTTGCTGGCAAGAATGATAAAAGCTTAGCAGAGGGCGGATTAATCGATTTATCCTGATTGTGTGCAGGGCTATTTCGCTCTATTTTTTAACCGGTTACGCAATGACCCGCGGTGTAAGGATTTTTATTAGCCGCTGCCAGAAAACAAACACTCAGCAGCGGCTAAATAGGGGCGTGAGGAAATCAAACGGCGATTAATTAATATCGATGCGTTTTATTCCTTTCACCGACATCAGCGCCTCGTACAATTTATCCACGCTTTGTTTCGGACGCAGGATCACATCCAGAACCAATTCACATTTACTTTCATCTTCGTCGCGCTGATTCACTTTGATATGACCCGGACGTATACGCATTTTCTGTAACGATAATAACACCGCAGGCACGCTTTCCGGCATCAGGCGTATTTCGATTAAATGGTGATGGCCGACCCAGTGATTGCTGATCTGGCGAAAGACTTCCAACACAATTAAGGTCATGAAAGCGCCATATATACCGATTTCGTACAACCCGCTACCAATCACCAGACCAATGGCGGCGGTCACCCACAAACCGGCGGCGGTGGTTAAGCCTTTTACAATCTGTTTTTGAATAATGATGGTCCCGGCGCCGAGGAAACCCATCCCGCTGACGACCTGTGCGGCGACACGGCTGGGGTCGAAACTGACGTGGGTTTGCATCAGGATATCGGCGAAACCGTATTTCGACACAATCATAAACATCGCGCTACCGATACCCACCAGAATATGGGTGCGTAATCCGGCTTCTTTCGCGCGCAACTGACGCTCAATACCGATTAAGCCACCCAGGGCTCCGGCGAGGGCAATACGCAGGAGAAAATCTGTCAGCATAAAAAGGCTCCTTGTTGATTATATTTTCCAGTGTATGTAGACGGAAAAGAGGTTAATAACCGTTAATTTTATTAGCAGAAGAAATAACCAGGCGAAATAAAATGTGTCTGAGTGTTTAAATACGCCCTTTTTTTAGGAAAAAGTTGATGTTATTTCTCCGGAGGGCTCGACGGCGATGAAAAACGTCGGATATGATGGCGATTCGAAAAAATTCCCCGTCATATTCAGGAGCAGGACAGATGATCACTGCGTTTCGCGTGTTACTGGCCGCGGGTGTGCTGGTGTTAGCCGCATGCAGCAGCCACGACGATTCGGCTGATGTTGTGCAAAAAGGCAACAGCGTTAATATCGGACAGCGCACCGTTAATATAGACAGCCCGGCTTATGCAGCCTGTTCCATGGCGGGAGGCCAGTTACGAATGGCGCCGCAGCTTGATGGCAGCCGTGTCGGCATGTGTTCGATGGCGAATGGCCGTCAGTGCTCTGAAGGCGCGCTGATGCAGGGACTCTGTAAAGCCTGATAAAACGCCAAACTGATGTTTGGCGTTTTTGCATTCGTGCTACGACATACCTGCTGTTACATACGGTCTTTCAGACGATATACCAGCTGGTGTTTGCCCTGCGTCAGGATCAGTTTGTGATCCTGCAGGGTCACTGCCGCGCCGTTATTCAGAACGTCGCTGATCACGTGATCCCATTTGTTCAGATTTTCATCCGGGCACAGCATCATGGTGGACGCCAGGCCTTTCACGGTCAGCACGTTGTTTTGCAGCTTGCCCTGACCCATGAAGTTGTTACACATTTTGCCGGAAACATGCATGTTTGAGCCGAATTCGATATCCGGAATACGCCCCTGCGCCGCAGGAACCGTCTGACCATCGACACTCAGCAGTTCAAAGCGGTGGTGCTGCAGGTCGTTTTGTTTCACAGTAGTGTCTTGATTCATGCTGCAGGCACCCAGAGTCATCGCGGCGGCCAGAATAAACAGTGACTTCTTCATCTTCTCTCCTGAGAAATATTCCTTTAGCACTCGCCATGTCGATACATTCAACTGACTTATGCAATATTTGTCGGAGTATTATAGCGTGAATGGATGGTCAAGTTAACCCTTGCTGTATTTCTCCCGTCATCTCCCCATCATAAAAGCGTCATTTTAGCCCGATAGGTTATGCCCATCACGAGTCAGAGAGACACCGGCGGCATGAGCTATTTATCACTTCACCACATCCGAAAATCCTGGGGCAACAAAGTAGCACTTAACGACATCAGCTTTGATGTGGAAGAGGGCGATTTCATTGCGTTGCTGGGGCCTTCCGGCTGCGGGAAATCCACCATGCTGCGCACGATTGCCGGCCTGGAATCCGCGGACAGCGGCGCGATTTATTTCCAGCACACAGACGTGACCGCGCTCACACCGTCACAGCGCAAGCTTTCTATGGTGTTCCAGTCCTACGCACTGTTTCCGCACATGAACGTTCGCGAAAACCTGTTATTCGGATTGCGGGCGCGTGGCGAGGATAAACGTCATTTCGCTTCGCGGTTACAGGAAGTCAGCAAACTGATGGAGCTGGAACCCTTGCTCGACCGGCTTCCGGCGCAGCTTTCCGGCGGACAGCAGCAGCGTGTGGCGCTGGGCCGGGCGGTGATTGCCAATAACAAGCTGTGTCTGATGGATGAACCGCTTTCCAATCTGGACGCCAAGCTGCGTCAGAGTATGCGTCGTGAGATCCGTGCGATTCAGAAAAAGCTCGGTCTGACGATGGTGTACGTCACCCACGATCAGATCGAAGCGATGAGCATGGCGGACAAAATCATCCTGCTCAACGACGGGTGTATCGAACAGCACGACACGCCGGACAATCTCTATAACAACCCGACCAGCATTTTTACCGCGCAATTCATCGGGGCGCCGCCGATGAACATTCTGCCGCTCGAACGCCGGGGTCATCACCATTATCTGACCACCATGTCCTTGCCGGTGGTGGAAAACTTCCATCAGGACGCGATCAGTCTGGGGCTGCGCGCAGAAGATATTCAGCTGATTGCCGCCGAAAACGCCAGCCTGACCGCGCAGGTGATAAGCCACGAATACATGGGTGCGGATACTCTCATCGCCTGCGCCTTAGCCGGATATGCGCAACCGCTGACGGTCAAAGTCGCCGGGATGAAACGCTACGCCGAAGGCCAGTCCGTCGGGTTGCAGTGGGCGACGGGCGCACAATATTTTTTCTTCACAGCGGACGGAAAACGCTGTTATCAGGCGGAACAAGCCTGCCAGCCTTCAGATAAACGCGTCGCCGTGTAGCACGTTTTTTGAGTCACTTTTATTCTTACAACGACTATTACCGAAGGGAACATCATGTCTATTGCGCACCGTCTCTCACGTCTGACTGCAGCGATGCTTTTAATCACCGGAACCTCGGCTTTTGCGGCGGATCCTGTGAAATTACAAATGTATTACCCGATCGCCGTGGGCGGAAAAATCAGCCATACCGTGGATACCCTGGTGGAAGATTTCCAAAAAACACATCCGGATATCAGCATTCAGCCGGTGTATACCGGGGATTACGCCACCACAGTCACCAAGGCGCTGACCGCATTTCGTGGCGGCAATGCCCCGCAGATTGCGGTGATTGGCGACATTGAAGCCTATTCGCTGATCGACGCGGGCGCGATTTTGCCGGTCAGTGATCTGGCAAATGATGCAGACGGCAAAAAATGGATCGACGGTTTTTATCCGGCCTTTATCCGCCATATTCAGGATAAGGTGTGGGGAATTCCGTTCCAGCGTTCAACCGTGGTGATGTACTGGAACAAACAGGCGTTTGAGAAAGCCGGGCTGAATGGCGATACGCCGCCAGCAAACTGGCAGCAGGTGGTGGATTTCGGCAAAAAACTGGTGGTGCGTGACGGCAATGAAGTGAAGCAGTGGGGTATCGAAATTCCTTCAACGCCAAATGGTTACTGGAACTTCCAGGGGATTGCCGCCACCAACGGCAGCCATCTGGATAACGGCAAAGGCACGGCGGTCACCTTTGATACGCCGGCTAACGTCGAAACGCTGCAATGGCTGACTGATTTGTCGCAAAAAGAGGGCGTATCACCAAAAGGCACTATTGCCTGGGGCACCACGCCGCAGGACTTTATCGACGGTAAAACGGCGATGATGGTGACCACCACCGGCAACCTGACTACCGTGCGTGAAAACGCCAAATTCCCGTTCGGTGTGGCGATGTTGCCGGAGAAAACCCGGCGCGGCAGCCCGACCGGTGGCGGCAACCTGTACGTTTTTAAAAACACCTCGCTGGAACAGCAGAAAGCCGCCATGGCGTTTATCCGCTGGGTTTCTGCGCCTGAGCAGGCCGCCCGCTGGAGTATCGCGACGGGCTACGTCGCCACATCACCCGCCGCTTGGGAAACGCCGGTCATGCAGGATTACGTGAAACAGGTGCCGCAGGCGCTGGTGGCGCGTGAGCAGCTTAAATATTCCCAGCCGGAGCTGTCGACGTATAACAGCGTACAGGTCCAGGAACTGCTGAATCACGCGATCGAAGCCGCCGTGACGCAGGCCAAAACGCCGGCAGACGCGCTGAGTTCGGCGCAGAAACAGGCCGACCGCCTGCTGAAACCTTATCAGTAAGGACCGGCATGAGCATCCTGCACACTGTTGCACCGGCCGCCCGCACTCGCGGGCTGTCTTTACAGCTTTATGGTTATCTGCTGCTGTTGCCCGCGCTCTGTTTTTTGCTGTTGTTTACCCATTATCCGGCGCTGGCGACGGTGTGGGAAAGCCTGTTCAGCGCCGCGCGCAGCGGGCATTCCGCGCAGTTTGTCGGTCTGGATAACTACCGCGCACTGCTCGACGACGACATCTTTATGCTGTCGCTGCGCAATAACCTGCTTTATGCCGTGATCACCATCCCGCTGTCGGTCATTCTTGCGCTGATGATGGCGCTGGCGGTGAACCGTCGCCTGCGCGGTAACGCCATCACCCGCGCGGCGTTTTTCATTCCCTCGCTGTTGCCGATGGTGGCGATTGCCAACCTGTGGCTGTTTTTCTACACGCCGCAACTCGGGTTGCTTAACAAGTTGCTGGCGCTGTTTTCGCTGCCGGCGGTCAACTGGCTCGGTGAGCCCGGCACGGCGCTTTACAGCCTGATGGCGGTTTCCGTGTGGCGCGAAGCCGGATTCTTTATGATTTTTTATCTGGCGGCGCTACAGCAAATCGATCCGCGTCTTGCCGAAGCTGCTGAAATTGAAGGAGCGTCAAAACGCTATTTCTTCTTTCGCGTGCAGTGGCCGTTACTGATGCCGACCACGCTGTTCATCCTGATCAATGCCTCGATGAATGCTTTCAGGATTGTCGATCAGGTGATTGCCATGACCAACGGCGGCCCAAATAACAGCACCAGTTTGTTGCTCTTTTACATCTACCGCACAGCGTTCAGTTACTGGGATTTACCGGCCGCGTCAGCCATGACAGTCGTCCTGCTGGTGATCCTCGCTGCTATTGCGCTGATCAAATTTAATCTGCTGGATAAAAGGGCGCACTATCAGTGAATCGTTTTTCTCTCAGCCGTTTTTCCCTGAACCTCGCCATCTGGCTGGCGGCTTTGCTGTGGTTTTTGCCGGTGCTGGTGGCTGTCTGGGTATCCATTCATCCGGCCTCGGCGCAGGGCAGTTTTTCACTGTTCGCACCGCTGACCTTGCAGAATTTTATCAATGCCTGGAACGCGGCTCCCTTCGCCCGTTACTTTCTCAACACCACGTTGCTGGTGCTGATGATTGTGGTCTGCCAGCTGATACTGGCGACCCTGGCGGCGTATGCGCTGGTGCGGTTTAAACTCAAAGCCGGTGGATTTATCTTCGCGCTGATTTTGCTGCAACTGATGATAAGTCCCGACGTTCTGATCCTGAACAACTACAAAACCATTGGTGCGCTGGGGCTGCGTGACACGCTGGCCGGTATTGCGCTGCCGTATTTTGCCTCGGCGTTTGCCATCTTCCTGCTGCGCCAGACGTTTAAAAGCATTCCGCTGGTGCTGGAAGAAGCCGCCATCGTGGAAGGCGCCAGCCGGTTCTATATTCTGCGCAAAATCTACATCCCGCTGGCGAAACCGATTTACGTCGCCTTTGCGCTGGTTTCCATCAGTTTCCACTGGAATGATTTTCTCTGGCCGCTGGTCATTACCGATTCGGTGAAAGTGCGGCCAGTTACCGTCGGACTTCAGCTGTTTTCCGCGCCGGAACAGGGCGTGCAATGGGCGCTGATCAGCGCCGCGACGCTGATGACCGTGCTGCCATTACTGGTGCTGTTTCTTATCTTTCAGCGCCAGTTCGTTCAATCTTTTATGCGGGCAGGGATCCGATAAGCACCTGACAGGAGAATATTATGACCGTCACGACTTCATCCCCTTTGTTATCTGAGCGGCAGGCACAGGCGCTGGACAATGTCAGTTCACTGTACGAACAGCCGGAGGTGCATGATGCGCTGGTAAACGGCGCGCGGCTGCGGTTCGGGCTGATTGCGGATCCACAATATGCAGATGCCGATCCGCATAACATCCGTTATTACCGCAACAGCCTGAATAAACTGGCTACGGCTATCAATGAGCTGAATGACTTAAAACTCGATTTTGTCGTCACATTGGGTGACCTGGTGGACAGAGACTGGACCAGTTTTCAGGCGGTTCTTGACCGTTATGACGCGCTGCGCCATCCGCATGCGGTGCTGATCGGCAACCACGATGCGCAGGTGATTTCTGAACATCTCGGTGCGCAAAAACCGGCATTGGGTCTGCCGAAAAGTTACTATTCGTTCAGTTTGCCGGGCTATCGTTTTCTGGTCATTGACGGCAACGACGTCAGTTTGTACTGCAATCATGCCAACGGTGACGACCATCAGCTGGCTGAATATATGCTGGAAGAACTGACCGAATGCCAGCAGTCGCAGGCGCAGCCGTGGAACGGTGCGGTAGGTCGCAAACAGCTGGAATGGATTGAACAGAATCTGCGAGAAGCCCGCGAACGGCGTGAAGTGGTGCTGGTTTTCGGCCACTACCCGCTGACGCCGGTAAACAGCCATAACCTGTGGAACTGCGAGACGCTGGTTGAACTGCTGTGCCGTTATGACGTGCGCGCCTATTTCGCCGGTCACGACCATCGCGGCGGCTACGATCGCGTCGGGAATACCGATTTTATAACGCTTAAGGGAATGGTCGACGGCGAAAATAGCCTGCCGTTTTCCTCGGTGACGCTGGCCGATGACGTGCTGACCATCACCGGTTATGGCACGGAAATCAGCCGTGTGCTCAGTCGCTGATAACTTAGTCGCTGACAACTTAGTCGCTGACAACTCAGCCGCTGACAGCGACAGCAGAAATAAAAAAGGCTCACCAAAGTGAGCCTTACCCGTTTTACGATCCTTATGCGGTCAGCAGATTCGGGCAGTGAACGCCTTTCGACAGCTGATCAATATTCATCAGCGTGGTTTCTGAAATGCTGGTCAGCGCATCGCTGGTCAGAAACGCCTGATGGCCGGTGAACAGCACGTTGTGACATGATGACAGGCGGCGGAATACGTCGTCGAGGATCACTTCGTTGGAGTTATCTTCGAAGAACAGATCGCGTTCGTTTTCGTAAACGTCCATGCCCAGCGCGCCGATTTTTTGTTTTTTCAGCGCATCAATCGCGGCGGTGGCATCCAGCAATGCGCCACGGCTGGTGTTGACGATCATCACGCCATCTTTCATCTTGGCAAACGCATCGGCATTCAGCATGTGGTGGTTTTCCGGCGTCAGCGGACAGTGCAGTGAAATCACATCGGATTCAGCATACAGCGTATCCAGATCGACATATTCAGCGCCGAGTTCCAGCGCCAGCGGGCTTGGGTACGGATCGTAAGCCAGAATGCGCATACCAAAGCCTTTGAGAATACGCATGGCGGCCACGCCGATTTTACCGGTCCCGATAATGCCGGCGGTGCGCTGATACATGTTAAAACCGATCAGGCCTTCCAGTGAGAAGTTGGCTTCACGGGTGCGCTGATAGGCGCGATGAATGTGACGGTTCAGACACATCATCATACCTACTGCGTGTTCGGCCACCGCCTCCGGCGAATAGGCCGGTACGCGCACCACCGAAATCCCTAGCTCTTTCGCTGCATCTAAATCGACGTTGTTAAAACCGGCACAACGCAGGGCGAGGGTTTTAATGCCAAGGGCCGCCAGCTCCTGTAACACGTCGCGGCAACCATCGTCGTTAACGAAAATACAGACTGCATCAGAACCTATCGCTGTTTTCGCCGTTTGCGGGGTCAGCAGAAAATCGAAAAATTCCAGCTCGTAGCCATAATGTTGATTGACCAGTTCCAGATATTTCCGGTCGTAATTTTTAGTACTGTAGACAGCCACTTTCATGGTGTTTCTCCGCAGTGAGTTTGAATCTCTGGCGAAACGGTTTCCACCTGTTTTATAAGGAATAAACAGTTTCAGAAACAATTCGCAATATGGTACCAAACTAGCAGAGCGCAGGGGCGCAGACAATTTTTCCCGTGCTATTTGGCTCAGGTGTTCTGGCAATCCGGCCATCAGTTGTTACGCTAATTATGATATCTTGCGGGCGGTTAGGTCATTTAGTGAAGTATAAGACAAGGCAAGTCATGAGGAACGGACTGAAGAGAAGCGCGCAGATACTCCTGAGTATAGTGGTGATTATCGCATTGCTGATGTGGGTGTTATGGAAAACCGTGCCGCGCTGGTTGCCCGTTGTGGCCGGGCACTGGCTCCCCGCAGGCACGCAACTGACGCTCAAAGGCGCACCGCGCTGGGCTGACGGAGTACTTCAGTTGACGGGCGTGAGTTATGCCGCCGGTGACTGCCAGCTTGCCACCGCGCGCAATGCCCGCCTCAGCCGTCATGACGGACAATGGGCGCTGAAACTGGACGCCCTGAGCGTCGACACCGCCTGTCTGGCTAAAATGCCGAAAAGCGACAGTCAGCAGACGCTTTCGCTGGCCGATATTCAGCAGATGTTGCCGCCCGGCGATATCAGCATTGATCATCTTTCTGTCACGCCCTGGCAGCGCTATGCCGGTCAGTTGCAGATCAGTAATGCTGGCGGCACGCAGCATCTTTCCTTTAATGGCGAATCGCTGAAACTCGACGCGGTGCTGGACGGCAACCGTCAGCTGGCGATCCATTCCTTCAGCCTGACGCCACCGGGCAGCGACCAGCCGGTCACGCTGAGCGGCAAATTGCTGCTGCCTGCGACGTTAGATACGCTCCCGGAATCCGGCGAACTGCACGCCGAAATGCAAACTGCGCAGGTGCCCAACCCGCTGGATATTCAGCTCAGCTGGCAGGCGACTGAAGGCGTGCTGACGTTGACAGAAAAAGACAGCCAGCAGCCGTTACTGATGCTGCCGTGGAAACTGAGCAATAACGTTTTAGACATCACGCATGGGCAGTGGCGCTGGCCGTATGCTGCGCAACCGCTGGCGGGTGGCGTAAACCTGACCCTCAGTGACTGGACGCCGACGTTCGATCAAACCAATATCACGGCGCGCCTGAACGTGCTGACGCAGGGGCACAATGGTAAGGCGAACGTGGTGCTGACCATGGGGCCGGGGCGCGTCGGGCTGCTCGACAGTAATCTCGGTTTCCGCCTCACCGGACAAGCCAATTTGCAGGCCACTTCTCTGAGTGCGTCGCTTCCCGGCCAGCTCAGCGGTTCGGTTCTGAATCCGACGCTGTCACTGCGCAGCGGTTCACTGCTGCGTGCGTGGGGGAAACCGACGCCGGAGCTGACGATCAGCGATGCGCGCTGGCCGCTGGCGGGGGTAAAAGTGTCGGCTGAGGGCGTCAGCGGGCCACTTCAGGCCATTCTTAAAGCACGCCACAGCTTCTGGGGCGCGTTTGATTTACATCTTAGCGGTAAAGCGCTGACATTCTGGCCAGATATCGGCCAGTGGAATTTCAACTACTGGGGCAACGGTCATCTGCCGCCGCTAAACGGTCGCTGGGATATGTCCGGCAAAGGCCAGTGGCATGACAATCTCATCAGCATTAATTCGCTTTCCACCGGTTTTGACCGGCTGCATTACGGCCTCGTCGATGTCGATGCGCCGCGTCTGACACTGGAACATCCTTTACTATGGAAACGTCCGCCGTCTTCGCGTTTTAAACCGCAGTACCCTGATTTACCCACAGAATTTAAAGGTGACATCAAACTGGTGGCGAAAAAAATTGCGCTGGAGAACGGCGGATATCTGCCTCCGGCAACGCTGGCGTTACAGCTCAGCGGCGACAGCCCCGACAGTTTCACGATGCGCGGAATGCTTGATGCAAAACCGATTGGCCCGATCCGGCTTAACGGTCGCTGGGACGGCGAACGTCTGCGCGGTGAAGGCTGGTGGCCTAAACAACAACTCACCGCGTTCCAGACACTGCTGACGCCGGATCTGAACATCAAATTACGTGCAGGATCGTTCTATGCGCAGTCGGCATTCTCGGCGGCGCGCGGGCAGGGATTTGTCGCGGGCGGCCACTGGGTAGTGAAAAACGGCGGCTTCTGGATGAAGGACGGCGATCTGAGCGGGCTGGATTTCAGTCTGCCTTATCGCCTGAAAGATCAGGTCTGGCAGCTCGGCGTGAAAAAACCGGTGACGCTGCGCATCGGCGAAGTGAACAATCTGGTCAAAATGCAGAATGTGACTGCTGATTTACAAGGTCATTATCCGTGGAGTGAAAAGACGCCGCTGACCCTGAGCAATCTGGGTGTCGATATGCTGCGCGGGCATCTCAGCCTTTCCGCGCTGCGTATGCCGCAGCACGATGCGGCGGTGCTGAAGTTCGACAAGATCAATCTCAGCGAACTCTTCACGGCGCTGAAACCGAAACAACTGGCGATGTCGGGCGTCGTCTATGGTGAACTGCCGCTGTACGTGGAAAATCCGCAGTGGATCATTCATAACGGCTGGATCAGAAATGACGGCGGCCTGACGCTGCGCCTCGATCCGCAATTCGCGGACGCGATGGCCAGCGGGAATTTCGCCAATAACATGGTGATTGGCCTGCTGCGGTATCTGGAAATCAGCCGTTCTGATGCGCTGGTCAGCCTGGATAATCTTGGCGTGCTGTCCATGAAAGCGAAAGTGGACGGGGTGAACTACACCGACACTACGCACGGCGGTGAAAAAGAAAAACGTGAAATCGTCCTCAACTATTCCCACGAGGAAAACATCTACCAGCTCTGGCGCAGCTTGCGCTTTGGCGACAATCTTCAGGAATGGCTGCAACAGCAGATGTCTTTGCCTGCGAATGCGCTGTCAAAAGGCTCCGCTGCGGCCGGGCAGAAAAAGGATCCAACAGTGAGGAAGGAACAATGAAACTGCAATTTGCAGGACCGTGCGTGGCGCTTTGCGTAGTGATGCTCAGCGGATGCGTACCGCGCATCGAACTGGCTGCGCCGAAAGAGCCGATCACTATCAATATGAACGTGAAAATTGAACACGAAATTCATATCAAAGTGGATAAAGACGTGGAAGATCTGCTGAAAAATCAGAGCGATTTATTCTAGGAGCCACTATGTCCGCGATAATTTTCAATAAAAATGGCCTCAAAAGAATCAGCCTGATGTTGCTGGCCGGTGGTTTGCTGTTTTGCAGTCAGGCGTTCGCATTAACGCTCAATGAAGCCAAGCAACAGGGGCGTGTGGGCGAAACGCTCTCCGGTTATCTGGCACCGCTGAAACAAGACGCGGAAAGTGTCGCGCTGGCGTCAAAAATCAACGAGGCGCGCAAACAGCAATACCAGCAGGTGGCGCAGGAAAATAACGTCAGCACCGACGATGTGGCAAAACTGGCCGGACAGAAACTGGTCGCCAGAGCAGGAAAGGGTGAATACGTTCGCGGCATTAACGGACAGTGGTTGCAGAAATAGGGTTTACAGAAGAGAGCGGGTGATTTTTGGGGAAAAACGGCGCAAAAAAGCGCGCTTTTCAGCGCGCAATAGCGTTATCACAACATCATCTGAGCGGAACGGACAGATTCTTAAGTGAATGGGTGCTCAGATTGTGATAAGGGTCATTATGCCGCAGCCAGTTCTTTGATGGCCGCATCGATGGCTGCTTTCGCATCAGTCTGTGCTTTGGTCGCCACTTCAGGACCGTATGCAATGCCTTCAGCGTAAACGAATTCTACGTCGCTCATGCCCAGGAAGCCCAGGAACAGAGAGAGGTATGGGGCAACCAGATCGCTTGGGGTGTCTTTATGAATACCACCACGGCTGGTCAGAACGATAACGCGTTTACCTTTCACCAGACCTTCAGGGCCTTTCTCAGTGTATTTGAACGTCACGCCAGCACGGGCAACCAGGTCGAAATAGGTTTTCAGCTGAGTCGGGATGTTGAAGTTGTACATTGGTGCAGCGATAACGATCACGTCATGCGCCTGCAGTTCGTCGATCAGGGTGTTAGACAGCGCCAGTGCTTCTTCCTGACGTGGTGTCAGCGGAGCATCGGAAGGACGCAGTGCGCCAACCAGTTCGCCATCTAATACAGGGATTGGGTTAGCCGCCAGGTCACGAACTGTTACGGTAGAACCGCTGTTTGCAGACTGATACTGTGCAACCAGGTAATCGGCCAGTTGGTTTGACTGAGAGAAGTTAGCCAGAATGCTTGATTTCAGAACGAGTACTTTGCTCATTAGTGAGTTCCTTAACTGTGTGGTACATAGGGTGTTGGTTTTTATAACCAGAACGTTCCCCGAATGGAACTTACTTTATTCAGAAAGCTTATGCAGTGATAGCGCAATATTTAGAGACCTATCATCGATTTTTTTGAACAACTTCAAATCCGGTCGCAAAATCACCCGTTTTCAGCATCTTCAATACCTTGTGTTAACATAGACGCAAGCAGGCAAGGCGTGAACCTTCCTCATCCCCCATTCAGATTCAGCTGGCGCAGATGATTTGCTCTCCGGCTGACATGTAACAAGGAATTCCGATCGTGAAATCACCGCTCGCGGCATTATCAGCGCAGTTAGACGGGCTGATGCTACGTGACCGGCAACGCCTGCAACGTCGTTTGCAGGGTGCCAGAAAGATTGATAAACCCGAAGCACTCGACGCGTTAAGTGCTGAAATCCAGACCGCCATCAACGTGAGCCTGAAGAAAGTCAGCGCCCGTGAAGCGTCACGGCCAAAAATCAGCTATCCGGAAAACCTGCCGGTCAGCCAGAAAAAAGAAGACATTTACAACGCTATCCGCGACCACCAGGTGGTGATTGTGGCGGGCGAAACCGGCTCCGGTAAAACCACGCAGATCCCGAAAATCTGCATGGAACTCGGTCGCGGGATCAAAGGCGTGATTGGTCATACCCAGCCGCGTCGTCTGGCGGCGCGTACCGTGGCCAACCGTATTGCCGATGAGCTGGATACCACGCTCGGTAACACGGTCGGCTATAAAGTCCGTTTTAACGATCAGGTCAGCGAAAACACGCTGGTTAAGCTGATGACCGACGGTATTCTGCTGGCGGAAATCCAGCAGGATCGCATGCTGATGCAGTACGACACGCTGATCATCGATGAAGCGCATGAACGCAGCCTGAACATCGACTTTATCCTCGGTTACCTGCGTCAGTTGCTGCCAAAGCGTCCGGATCTCAAAGTCATTATTACCTCGGCGACCATTGACCCGCAGCGTTTCTCGCGCCATTTCAATAATGCGCCGATCATTGAAGTGTCTGGCCGGACGTATCCGGTCGACGTGCGCTATCGCCCGATTGTTGATGATGCCGACGATGTTGATCGTGACCAGTTGCAGGCGATTTTCGATGCGGTCGATGAACTCGGTCGCGAAAGCATGGGCGACATCCTGATTTTCATGAGCGGTGAACGTGAAATTCGTGATACCGCTGATGCGCTGAACCGTCTGGATCTGCCGCATACTGAGATTTTACCGCTGTATGCACGACTGTCGAACAGCGAGCAGAACCGCGTGTTCCAGTCGCATTCCGGTCGCCGTATTGTGCTGGCGACAACGTCGCCGAAACCTCGCTGACCGTGCCGGGCATTAAATATGTGATTGACCCCGGTACCGCGCGTATCAGCCGTTACAGCTTCCGCACCAAAGTGCAGCGTCTGCCGATTGAGCCGGTGTCTCAGGCGTCCGCTAACCAGCGTAAAGGACGTTGCGGACGTGTGTCCGAAGGTATCTGTATCCGTCTTTATTCGGAGCAGGATTTCCTGTCGCGTCCGGAGTTTACCGACCCCGAAATTCTGCGCACCAACCTGGCGTCCGTTATTTTGCAAATGACGTCGCTGGGGCTGGGCGATATTGGCGCATTTCCGTTCGTGGAAGCGCCGGACAAACGTAATATTCAGGATGGCGTGCGTCTGCTCGAAGAGCTGAACGCCATCAATAATGCCGTCGATGGCCGGTATACGCTGACGCCACTGGGCCGTCAGCTGGCGCAGTTGCCGGTGGATCCGCGTCTGGCACGCATGGTGCTTGAAGCGCAGAAAAACGGCTGTATGCGCGAGGTGATGATTATCACGTCCGCGCTGTCGATTCAGGATCCGCGTGAACGTCCGATGGACAAACAGCAGGCGTCCGATGAAAAACATCGCCGTTTTGCTGACAAAGATTCAGATTTCCTGGCGTTCGTGAACCTGTGGGATCACCTCAAAGTACAGCAGAAAGAGCTGTCTTCGGCGCAGTTCCGCAAATTATGCCGCAGCGATTACCTCAACTATCTGCGCGTGCGTGAATGGCAGGATATCTATACCCAGCTGCGTCAGGTGGTGAAAGAACTTGGCCTGCCGGTGAACAGTGAACCGGCAGAATATCGCGAAGTTCACTGCTCGCTGCTGACCGGCTTGCTGTCGCATATCGGTCAGAAAGATGTGGATAAACAGGAGTATACCGGCGCGCGCAACGCACGTTTTGCCGTCTTCCCGGGATCCGGATTATTCAAAAAGCCGCCTAAATGGGTGATGGTTGCTGAACTGGTGGAAACCAGCCGCCTGTGGGGGCGCATTGCCGCGCGTATCGAACCGGAATGGATCGAGCCGCTGGCGCAGCATCTGGCGAAAAGCAGTTACAGCGAACCGCACTGGGAAAAAGCGCAGGGCGCGGTCATGGCGACGGAAAAAGTCACGTTGTACGGGCTGCCGATTGTGGCGGCGCGTCGTGTGAACTATGGCACGATTGATCCGGTCGTTTCCCGTGAGCTGTTTATCCGTCACGCGCTGGTGGAAGGCGACTGGCAGACGCGTCACGCGTTCTTCCGCGCTAACCTGCGTCTGCGTACCGAAGTCGAAGAGCTGGAACACAAATCCCGTCGCCGCGATATTCTGGTCGATGACGAAACCCTGTTCCTGTTCTATGAGCAGCGCATCGGGCAGGAAGTCGTGTCTGCACGTCACTTTGATACCTGGTGGAAAAAACAGCCGCAGGACAGCCTGAACTTTGAAAAAAGCATGCTGATCAAAGAGGGCGCAGGCAATATCAGCGCCCACGATTACCCGAACTTCTGGCATCAGGGCAATCTCAAGCTGCGCGTCACTTATCAGTTTGAACCGGGTACGGATGCCGACGGCGTGACGGTACACATTCCGTTGCCGCTGCTCAATCAGGTGACGGAAGAAGGTTTCGACTGGCAGATCCCTGGCATTCGCCGCGACCTGATTATGGCGCTGATTAAATCGCTGCCAAAACCGGTTCGACGCAATTTTGTGCCGGCACCGAATTACGCCGACGCTTTGCTCGGTCGCATTAAACCGTTCGAAATGCCATTGCTCGATGCGATGGAAAAAGAGTTGCGTAAGATGAGCGGCGTGACGGTGTCACGTGAAGACTGGCAACTGGACCAGGTGCCCGATCATCTCAAAATGACCTTCCGCATTGTTGATGACAAAAACAAAACGCTGCGTGAGGGCAAAGACCTGCTGGCACTGAAATCCGGTCTGAAAGAGCAGGTTCAGCAAACGCTGTCTGCGGTGGCGGATGACGGCATCGAACAGCGCGATCTGCATGTCTGGAGTTTCGGTACGTTGCCGGAACGCTACGAGCAAAAACGTGGTGGCTACGAAGTGAAAGCCTATCCGGCGATTGTCGATGAGAAAGACAGCGTGGCGATCCGTTTGTTCGACAGCGAGCTGGAACAGCAGCAGGCGATGCTCAGCGGTATGCGGCGTTTGCTGTTGCTGAACATTCCATCTCCGGTCAAATACCTGCACGAGAAGTTGCCGAACAAAGCCAAACTGGGGCTGTACTTTAACCCGTACGGAAAAGTGCTGGATCTGATCGACGACTGCATTTCCTGCGGTATCGACAAACTGATTGCTGAATCCGGCGGCCTGGTGTGGCGCGAGGAAGATTTTGCGAAGCTGCATGAGCACGTACGCGCCAATCTGAATGAGACGGTGGTACAGATTGCGATTCAGGTGGAGCAAATCCTGACCACTGTTTTCAGCATCAACAAGCGGCTGAAAGGGCGGATTGATATCACCATGGCGCTGGCGCTTTCAGATATTAAAGCGCAAATGTCCGGGCTGATTTATCGCGGCTTCGTGACGCAAAACGGCTGGAAGCGTCTGCCGGATACGCTGCGTTATTTGCAGGCGATTGAACGCCGGATGGACAAACTGGCGATGGATCCGCACCGCGACCGCGCACAGATGTTAAAAGTGGAAAACATCCAGCAGCAATGGCAGCAGTGGATCAACAAACTGCCGCCGGTGCGTCAGCAAAGTGAGGATGTAAAAGAAGTGCGCTGGATGATTGAAGAGCTGCGCGTCAGCTACTTCGCTCAGCAACTGGGCACGCCATATCCGATATCGGATAAACGTATTTTACAGACCATGGAACAGCTGGTTTAACCGGTTCTTTAAACTACAAAACCGCCTTAGTGACTTAAGGCGGTTTTTTTTATGCTCTGCAACGGTGATTCAGACGTTTACTGAACGGGAGCCTTCACCGGTGTGCTGGCGCTGATGACGCCGGAAGACAGCGTGTTCAGTGCGTCACGAATGGCCGGAACGGCCAGCGCGCGGTTGTCTGCCAGATAGCGATCCTGCGCGGCAGGCGCGGAACTTTGAATCGCGACCAACGACCAGCCGTCAGCATTTTTCAGCAACAATGGCGAACCGCTGTCGCCCGGCAGCGTGTCACAGCGATGCGATAACACGCCCGGTTGTGCCCAGCCTGTCACCAGACAATCCTGATGCACGTATAAATCATCCAGATGATCTTCCGGATAGCCTGCCTGTGTCACTTTTCTGCCTTCCTGCTTGAGCAGCGCAGTCAGATCATCGCGTGAACCTTCCCACAACGGCAGGGGTTTGATCGGCAATGCCAGCTTTTCATCCGTCAGACGGACCAGCGCGAAATCGAACGGTGCGGCTTTTGGCGGAACGATCCAGCCATCGCCATCGGCTTTCAGTTTCTTACCGAGCTTAGGATCCACCAGGGTTTGCAATGCCGTTATCTGATAACGCCATTTCTGATTGTGAGAAATAAAACGCAGGGCAATGACTTTGTCGATCTTACCCGGAGGCGCGAGAACACAGTGACCGGCGGTGAGGACCAGATGTTTGGAAATTAGGGTGGCGGTACATAAATTACCGCTTTCGGTTTCAATCTGTCCGATGGCCTGCCACGGCCAGTGCGCCGCCGCAGAAACCTGAGTTCGCTGATCGTGACCGAAGAACAGGGCCGTTTTTTCTTTTAAGCTGATTGAAGGTGCGTCGCTGTCTGCGTCATCCGGAGAATCTGCATGAACAAGAGGACTGGCTGTAAAACAGAAAAAGCACAAAAAAAGCGGTAACGCGATGCGCATAACATTCTGACCTTGAAAACAGGGAGAACCCGATAACCAGTTATTATGGAACGATTATAGACGGTTATCTTTCGTGTTGGATAGATTTGTCTGATAACTCAATCTTTTGAGAAGATGACGGACGTCATCCGGGATACTTCAGAAGTAGAAGAACAGGGTGATCAGACCGCAGAGGATCAGAGAGCACAGGGTGATTTCGAACAGGTAGCGGCGCAGCATCTTCCATCAGTACCTCAAGATAAAGAACCGGAGAAAAAAACACCCGGCGAACCGGGTGTTAAATCATCAGTCTTGATAATGGTGAGTAGATACGCTCACAAAGACTTCTTACTGACTACTTATGCTGCTGGTGCAGCTTTCTTAGCATGTTTCACGTGTTTTTT
>NZ_JYDG01000089.1:0-14085 GCF_003263545.1 Rahnella sp. AN3-3W3 | reverse complement strand
CTTCGCAGGGGAGGGAGCAGAACGGTGAATACCTCTCTCTTCGCAGCGAAAGGTGTTAAGACCATTATTTGATCGGGGTAGACGTGCCATCCTTATGCCACTCGAAAATACCGAATTCGAATCCTTTCAGGTCACCTTTCTCATCCCAGCTCAGCGGACCCATGACAGTATCCACTGACGCTGATTTCAGATTTTTAGCAATGTCAGCCGGTTCCATGCTGCCGCTGCGTTCCATACCGGTGGTCAGCGCCTGCAATGCAGCGTAAGTCGTCCAGACGAACGGACCGGTTGGATCCAGTTTTTTGGCTTTCAGCGCATCAACGATTGGCTGGTTAGCCGGAACCTGGTCATAACGTTTTGGCAGCGTCACCAGCATACCTTCAGAGGCATCACCGGCGATGTTAGACAACGAGGAGTTGCCCACGCCTTCCGGCCCCATGAATTTGGCGTTCAGACCGGCTTGCTTGGACTGGCGCAGGATCTGGCCCATTTCCGGGTAGTAGCCGCCGAAGTAAACGAAATCGACGTTTTCTTTCTTCAGACGTGCCACCAGCGTGGAGAAGTCTTTATCACCTGCGGTCACACCTTCAAAAAGAACGACGTTGCCGCCACCTTTTTTGAGCGCGTCCTGCACGGAACGAGCCAGGCCTTCGCCGTATTGCTGTTTGTCATGCACAACGGCGATACGTTTTGGTTTGATGGTGTCGAGGATGTATTTGGCTGCGGTCGGGCCCTGATCGGAATCCAGACCGGTGGTGCGCATCACCATTTTATAACCGCGGGTGGTCAGGTCAGCGTTGGTCGCGGCCGGAGTGATCATCAGCACGCCTTCATCTTCATAGATGTCAGAAGCAGGCTGAGTAGAGGAAGAGCACAGGTGGCCGATCACGTAACGGATACCGTCGTTGATCACTTTGTTCGCTACCGCAACCGCTTGTTTCGGGTCACAGGCATCGTCATATTCCACGCCAACCAGTTTGTCACCTTTCACGCCGCCTTTGGCGTTGATGTCAGCGATGGCTTGTTTTGCACCTGTAAATTCCATGTCACCGTACTGGGCGACCGGACCTGACATAGCACCAACAATGGCGACTTTAATATCTTTTGCGAATGCCGCCTGACTCATTGCTAATGCAATACAACCTGCCAGCCAGATCTTACCCTTCATTGCTTTCATCCGATTACCCCGTTCATGTGTGTGTTGTGGTTTGCTCTTTGTTGCCTGTTTAAAACATCATCACTTAGGAAATTTAGTATAAGTAATAACGAGTTAACGGCTTATTTCGTCTTATTTTCGAATAAGACTTTATAATTCATATCATTAAACAGGAATTTTCTTCTGCAAATCAAATAGCACAATCAGAAATATGAGGTGTAAACAGAATTTTATTTGGGCGAAAAGGCGGCGCGGATTTAAACAATCAGTCGTTAACACTGGCTTTATTGATTAAAGCCAACATTTATCGCTTATGCAGAGATCGCTAAAAAACTTTTCGACCTGTTACTGTACAAAAAAAGTTACGCCCGTTCTGCAGAACGATCCGCTACACTGATTGCCTCCTTTTTCTGACCTTCCGCATCATGAAACTAACTATCCAAAAACTGACGTCACTCAGCGCGCAGGACCTGATCGATCTGGCAAAAATCTGGCCGGAGCAAACCGAAAGTGACTGGCAAGCCAGCCTGCAAAACGACCGTGCGCTGTTTGCGGCGGTGTTTAATGAACGCATTCTGGGCGCGGTGAAAATTGCGCTCGATGGCAATCAGGCTGAACTGAGTGATTTGCTGGTGCGCGACGTCACGCGTCGTCGCGGTGTCGGGCTGTATCTGATGGAAGATGTGCAGGCGCAGCTGCCGCAGGTGAAAAGCTGGACGATGAAAGCAGAACCTGAGCCCGTGCTGGATGCGTTTATGCAGGCATGTGGTTTTCACAATGAAAAAGGTGTGTGGCGCAAATAAGTGCTACAGGCGACCCGTCCCCCGGTCGCCTGGGTTTCCCTTTTACTGACTGATTTCAGCTGGCTCTCCGGCAATTTTGGTGTTTCAGGTTTTGCCCTGAGAAACGCTATCGCGACCACGCCAAACAACGTGATGCCACAAAGGGTGAGTAAGCCGGCAATATTATTCGAGAACATACTATCCGCGGCCACACGGATTTGTGGTGCCAGGAATCCGCCAATCGCCCCGAACAGATTGATGAAACCAATCCCCGCCGCCAGCGCACTGCCGCTGAGCAACGTGGTCGGAATGGTCCAGAACACCGGCTGTACGGCAATAAACCCAACGGCGGCAAAGCACAGCGCACCTATCGCCAGCACCGGACTGGCAACCAGAGCAGAACCCCCAATCCCCAGCCCGGCGGCCAGTAAGGTGAACGCGGCTATCGAGCGTAAATGGCCAGTTTTATCGGCATAGCGCGGAATAAAGAAGGTGCCGAACATCGCCGCAATCCAGGGAACAGACGCGATCAGCGACGCACTGAAACCGACTTTTGTTCCCAGCAAACTGGCGACCTGCGTCGGCAGGAAGAAAATCAGCCCGTAAACGCCAATCTGAATAATCAGATAAACCAGCCCGAGGTGCCAGATCGCCGGAATGCTGAAGGCATCCCGCAGGCGTGAATTCTGTTTCAGTTTCTCTTCTTTCGCCAGTTCACCGATCAGCGCCTGTTTTTGTTCAGCTGACAGGAAACGCGCCGTCGAGGGGCCATTATCGAGATACCAGAATGTCCAGATACCGGCCATCACCGCCAGCACCCCTTCAATCATAAACATCCAGAACCAGCCCGGTGTCGTGCATCAGCGCTTTCAGATGCGGGAGTGCGACATTGCGCAAATCGAGCTGGCGGGAAACCTGACTGCCCAGCTCCAGCAATCTGAACCCGAGGCGGTAGTTACCGGAATTTGACTGGGTAACTAAACGCTGATTTTTCAGTTCCTCCAGCAGCAGATACACGGTGCTTTTGGGCATCCCCAGTTCACTGACGAGCTGGTTCGCGTTGCACTGTCCTTGCCGGGAAATGATGTCGAGAATGGCGACGGCGCGCGTCAGTGCCGGAACTTTTGATTTAGCGATTAATTCCATCATGCTGGAATCCATTCTGTTGAGATGGACAAGTTATAGAGGCAAAAATGAACAGACGACAGGACGCTTGTGATCCTCTGTGATTGAGTTCTCTATAAAGTTGAATATTCCAACATACTGGAATAACCAGATGATTTAGAAGGGAAAATATTCAGAGCAATTCCAGTATGCTGGAATTAACAGGGGCGTTCAGAGGAGAATTTCAGGCATAAAAAAAGCGACCATAAAGGTCGCTTTTTCACTTCGGAAACTGCGTTTATCAGGCTTCGATTGCCACACGCAGTTTTTTCATCGCGTTCTTTTCCAGCTGACGAACACGTTCTGCGGATACACCGTATTTATCGGCAAGCTCCTGCAGAGTCGATTTGTTTTCGTCATCTAACCAGCGGGCACGAATGATATCCTGGCTGCGCTCATCCAGACCTTCCATTGCAGAGGAAAGTTTGTCGGTCGCGTCCTGATCCCAGTTATCTTCTTCGATGGTTTCTGCAAAGTCAGAACTCTTGTCTTGCAGATACAGCATCGGTGCCATCGCAGCGCCATCGCGTGGTTCATCGTCCGGGGTCGGATCAAACGTCATGTCCTGTGCGGCCATGCGTGATTCCATTTCCAGCACATCTTTGCTGGTTACACCCAGTTCGCGGGCAACGTGCTCTACTTCGTCGTGGCTGAACCAGCCCAGACGCTGTTTGTTTTTACGCAGGTTAAAGAACAGCTTACGCTGCGCTTTGGTGGTGGCGACTTTCACGATGCGCCAGTTACGCAGCACATATTCGTGAATTTCTGCTTTGATCCAATGCACGGCAAAGGACACCAGACGCACACCGACTTCCGGATTAAAACGGCGAACCGCTTTCATCAGGCCGATATTCCCTTCCTGGATAAGGTCTGCCTGTGGCAAACCGTAACCTGAATAGTTGCGGGCAATGTGAGCAACAAAGCGCAGGTGAGACAGGATCAGCTCTTTCGCTGCTTCCAGGTCACCGTCGTAATGCAGCCGTTCAGCCAGCGCCCGTTCTTCCTCTGCGGTGAGCATAGGATAGGCATTGGCGGCCCGAACATAGGCTTCCAGGCTACCTTGGGGTACTAATGCTAAAGTGCGCATTTCTTTGGTCATTCAAGCCTCTCATGTATGACGTAATGCAGGTTTTATACCACGTTGCTGCGGGATGATACCGCTACGTTGCTGGCCTTAAGGGGCGACAACAAAGCAACGCCGAGCCCTTCATATTCGCTGCTCTACGACCACGAATTTTACATAAAGTTCACGGACAGATTCAACAGTCTGATGACTCTATGTGACAGACTGACTATTGGATAGTGAATTTGTGCCATTGCAGGGGAAGCAGGAAAATGATGGGACGATATAGCAAGAATCGGCTGTTCCCCTGTACACAAAGACTGAGCAGCAGGGGAACATTATAGCAAATTATCGCTACTGTGGTGTAAATCGCCGTAAATGTTGAACCGTCGCCAGCCAGGCGGCAATCCAGCCAATCATCGCGGACACGATCAGCAGCAGCAGGCTTTCATCCCAGCCCAGACCGTGCAGGTCAAAGGTGGTACCGAACACCTGTGCCACCTGGGTCACTACGCTCTCAAGGCGCAGCACCAGCACTTCCGAGAGGATCAGCGACAACAATGCGCCGGTGAAACCGAGCATCGCGCCGCCGTTCAGGAACGGCCTGAGAATGAACCCGTCGGTCGCGCCAATCAGCTTCATCACGTTGATGGTATCGCGTCGGCTGAAGATGCTCAGTCGCACACTGTTACCAATAACCAGGAAGACGGCGATCACCATCAGCACGCCGATCATCGCCGCAATCTGCCCGACCAGACCGGTGAGCGCCGCAAGACGGGCAAACCAGCTGTCATCCATACGCACTTCATCCACGCCATGTACGGCCGCCACGCGGTCGCGCAAGGTGTTGAGTGTCGCAGAATCCTGGAAATTCATTTTAGGCGTGATGATAGCCACCGCTGGCAGCGGGTTTTGCTCCAGCATGTCCATTGCGCCGCCAAAGCCAGACCAGTTGCGGAACTCGCCCATCGCTTCTTCACGGGACAGATAATTAACTTTATCCACGCCCGCTTCTGTTTTGAGGGTTTTCACCACGTTTTCTGCGGCGTCATCGTCCAGCGCTTTGTCGAGATACACGGTCAGCTGCGGCGTCGGATACCACTGTTCTGCCGCGGTACTGACGTTTTTCCACACCAGATAACAGACGCTCGGTAGCGTCAGGGAAATCGCGATTACCATCACCGTGAGCAGTGTTGCCAGCGGCTGACGCAGCATGTCAGCCAGCGCGTTCATCCACGCATAACGCCACTGTTCGCGCCAGCCACCCTGCAACGCTTTGCTTTTTGCGGCACGGGCGCTTTTTGCGGTTTTCGCCGGGTTCGGACTGTTCGCCATTAGTACACCCCTCCCGACATACGCCCCTGACTCAGCGTCAGCGTACGGTAATTACGACGGGCAATAAGACCCACATCATGCGTCGCCATCAGAACGGTGACGCCGACGCGGTTAAATTCTTCGAACAGACGCAAAATGCCTTCCGACAATTCACCATCGAGGTTACCGGTCGGTTCATCCGCCAGCAGCACCGCAGGCTTGTTCACCACCGCACGGGCGATGCCCACACGTTGTTGTTCACCGCCGGAAAGCTGGATTGGCAGGTTCTTCGCTTTATCCAGTAATCCGACTTTATCCAGCGCAGCCGATACGCGACGGCGAATATCTTCGCTGCTGGCCCCGGAAATGATCAGCGGCATCGCCACGTTGTCATACACGGTGCGATCCATCAGCAGATGGTGATCCTGAAAGATCATGCCGATCTGACGACGCAGAAATGGCACTTCGCTGGATTTCAGGCGGCTGATGTCATGGCCCCCAAACAAAATATGTCCGGCACTCGGGCGTTCAATGCCGCAAATCAGCTTGAGCAGGGTACTTTTACCCGCGCCTGAGTGTCCGGTCAGAAATGCCATTTCCGCTTGCTGGATGTGAAAGTTGACGCCCTGAAGCGCCTGTCGTCCGCCCAGATAAGCTTTACTGACCTGTTCAAAGCGAATCATCCGTATTAATCCTCTCGGGCAAAAAGTGCCTCAATAAAATCGTCTGCCTTAAACGGCCTTAAATCTTCGATACCTTCACCGACACCAATGTAGCGGATCGGAATGCTGAACTGATCGGCGATGGCAAAGATCACGCCGCCTTTCGCGGTGCCATCCAGTTTAGTCAGCGTTATCCCGGTCAGCCCGACGGCTTCGTTGAATAATTTCGCCTGACTCACCGCATTCTGGCCGGTGCTGGCATCGAGCGTCAGCATCACTTCATGCGGCGCATCTTCGTCGAGCTTCTTCATCACGCGGACGATTTTCTTCAGCTCTTCCATCAGGTGCGCTTTGTTCTGCAAACGCCCGGCAGTATCGGCAATCAGCACGTCGATATTACGGGCTTTCGCCGCCTGAATCGCATCGAAGATAACGGACGCGGAATCGGCACCGGTATGCTGTGCAATCACCGGGATCTTGTTGCGCTGACCCCAGACCTGCAGCTGTTCAACGGCTGCGGCACGGAACGTATCGCCCGCCGCCAGCATCACAGATTTACCCTGTGCTTCAAACTGGCGCGCCATTTTACCGATGGTGGTAGTTTTACCGACGCCGTTTACACCAACCATCAGAATGACATACGGGGTTTTCCCGCTGACATCCAGTGGCTCGTCAACTTTTGCCAGTATTTCGGACATTTCTTCCTTCAGCTTACCGTACAGCGCGTCAGCATCTTTCAGCTGTTTACGCGAAGCGTGTTCTGTCAGTGAAGCAATGATTTTACGGGTAGTTTCGACGCCAACGTCGGCGATTAACAACTGTTCTTCCAGCTCTTCGAACAGATCGTCGTCGATTTTCTTACCGCGGAACAGGCCGACAAAACCTGAGCCCAGATTCTGCTTGGTTTTGACCAGACTGCGTTTCAGACGCGCAAAGAAACCTTCTTTGGTCGGACGCTCCTGCTCGGTTTCACCGGCAGGTAAAACGACGATAGGATCCAGCGCCACCGGCAGTGGTTCTTCGGCTGCGACAGAATCATCAACATAATCAATGGCATCAAGACGTTCGTCTTCGGCAATTTCTTCGGCCGATTCAGCAAATTCGTCTTCAGCAACATCTTCTTCAATCAGATCGTCTTCAACCACCACTGGCTGCGCAGCAACCTGTTCGGTGATGTGAACAATTTCTTCTGCCAGTTCAGCGGCGGCCTGTTCGCGAACCGGTTCAGGTTCTTTCAGCGGTTCCGGCTCAATTTCTGGCTCAGGTTCCACTTCCGGTGCCGGTTCGACTTCTGGCTCAGGTTCAACCACAGGTGCGATTTCTGCCGCAGATTCTGCGGCGGCTGCGGTATCCCATTCGCCAGGATGCTGCTCAACCGGAACACCCGGCTCTTCGGCTAGCGGATGTTCTTCAACCACCGCATGTTCTTCAACAACAGACTGTTCTTCAATAACAGGCTGTTCTTCGCGGATTTCTTCCTTCTGCTGCTCTTCTTCCTGACGGCCACGGCCAAACCAGGAGAAGAAACCGCGTTTTTTATCTTTTGCCATTTTACAACTTCACTCCTCGCCGTTAATGACTGGCGAACGGATTATTAATAGGGTTATGGTCAGGCAGTCTATCACTTTCCCCTGCAGGCAACACGCCCGCGTATTGAATTCCGGTGGTTTTTCAATCGACAATGTTAAACATTTGCCCAATGGCTGCACACCGGTAGAATAGCCTTCCAAACGATATGCAACGAAGCCTGACGGCTTTGGATTACACAAGCGAACTATGGCAAAGAAACCCAACACTCCCGCCGCCGGCCAGATCCGAATTATTGGCGGACAATGGCGCGGACGCAAACTTCCGGTTCCACATAGCCCGGGACTGCGCCCGACCACCGATCGCGTACGCGAAACGCTGTTTAACTGGCTGGCGCCGGTTTTACAGGGCGCACATTGTCTGGACTGTTTTGCAGGCAGCGGCGCGCTCGGTCTGGAAGCCTTGTCACGTTATGCGGCCAGCGCCACACTGCTGGAGTTTGAACGCCCGGTTGCGCAACAGTTAGAGAAAAACCTGGCGCTGCTAAACGCCGGTGATGCGAAAGTATTTAACGTCAATACATTGAACTGGCTGGCAAAAGCCGGAAATGCCTTTGATGTGGTTTTCCTCGATCCGCCTTTCCGTAAAGGCATTCTGCAAGACACCCTGAACCTGCTGGAGCAAAACCAGTGGCTGGCGGATGAAGCCTGGATTTATGTCGAAACAGAAGCCGAGCACGGTACATTGGATGTGCCCGCCAGCTGGCGGCTGCACCGTGAAAAAGTCGCCGGACAAGTTGCTTATCGCCTTTACCATCGCGATGTGACGCCTGAAACCGGCTCACCAGAACAGGAGCAGTAAGATGTTGATCAATATTGGTCGGTTGTTGATGTTATGTATTTGGGCGTTTCTGGCGTTTAACCTGATCCACCCGTTCCCGAAGCCGATCAAATACTTTTTAGACGTGGCGATTGTGTTCATGTTCTTTATGCACGGCCTGCAGGTGATGCTGCTTAAAGCCACGCAGGGCAAGGAAAAGGACACCATCGGCCCGTGGCTGCAAACCCGCATCTTCCTGTTCGGCGTGTTCGAACTGATGGCGTGGCAGAAAAAACAGCCGCCGCTGCCCGCTAAAAAGTAATGCCTGTATTGACGGCGCGTCAGGCGCCGTTCATTTCCTGCGTCGCCCCACTGTTTTAAAACTGCGTTAATCAGACCCGTCGTTACGGGGATTTCTGATTGTCGCCGGTGTGCCCTCTCTCCTACACTGAAAGCAAGTACAGGAAAACAGGATGTGTTTTCCTGAAGGCAGATCCTTGCATCGTTTCCATGTTCTGTTCTTACATTTAAAAGGATAAACAATGAGTTGGCCATTCCTCGCAGTATTTTTCTCTGGCTGGTTATTCGTTGACGCCAGCTATCGCGGCCCGCGCTGGCAGCGCTGGGTGTTTAAACCCGTCACCTTACTGCTGCTGCTTTTGCTTGCCTGGCAGGCACCCACGCTCAATGTTTACAGCTACCTGATCCTGCTGGGACTGGCGGCGACGCTGGTGGCAGACGGCCTGTTGTTGCTGCCTGAAGAGCGGTTCATGTACGCCATCGGCGCGTTCTTCCTCTCGCATCTGCTGTATACGTTGAGTTTCGCCAGCCAGATGACCATTACCTTCTTCTGGCCGTTGCCACTGACGCTGCTGATTATCGGCGCCATATTGCTGGCAGTGATCTGGACGCGGCTGGCCGAACTGAGATGGCCAGTGACCACTTACATCGCGATGACCCTGCTGATGGTCTGGCTGGCCGGCGAGCAGTATTTCGCACGCAGTACCGACATGGCGTTTTCGCTGTTCTGCGGCGCGGTGCTGTTGCTGCTGGCTAATATTCTGTGGCTGGTCAGCCGCTATCGCTTCAAATTCCGTGCGGCAGACGCACTGGTAGCCGCCTGTTACTTTGGCGGTCACTTCCTGATCGTCCGCTCACTTTATTTGTAAATTCCTGCGGCGGAACCGTTCTGGTTCCGCTACCTCAAAATTATTCTTGACCTTAGAGCTGACTCCAACGTTTACAATGGGGGTAATTCCACTCGGTTTCGAACCGGAGGCTTTATGATCCCAATGAAAAATAACAACAGCTGTAGCTGCGGATGTCAGGGCAAACGCGCGCCTGGACTGCATATCAACAAAATCGGCGCTATTGCCCAGTCCGGTACACATCCTGCCAGCTGTTGCAGTGATAAATCCCCGCTGGCGGTGTCGGCTTGTGCCTCCACTTCTGACAGTTGCTGTGCGCCGAAAGCAGGTGAGCACTCACATACTTCTGATGACGGCAGCACAGAAGGTTCGCCGGGCGAAGATGACCCCAGCGCGCCGCCTTCCGGCACTCAGCAATACAGCTGGAAAGTGGAAGGTATGGATTGCCCGGCCTGTGCCCGCAAAATCGAAAATTCTGTCGCCGGTCTGGATGGCGTAAACCGCGCCAGAGTGCTTTTCGCGACAGAAAAACTGGTCATTGATGCCAGCCACGACATCTCACAAAACGTGATACAGGCCGTGACCGGTGCAGGTTTTACCCTGCAATCCCTCAATAAAAATCAACATACTCCGCAACCGGAAGAGTCACGCCTGAAAGAGGCGCTGCCGCTGATCGCCCTTTCGGTTCTGATGCTGCTGAGCTGGGTGCTCGACCATTTCAACCCGCAAATGGGTGAAATTGCGTTTATTGCCACCACACTGGTGGGACTGTGGCCGGTGCTTCGTCAGGCGATCCGCCAGACCCGTTCCGGCTCGCCTTTCGCCATCGAAACCCTGATGAGCATTGCCGCAATCGGCGCGCTGTTTATCGGTGCCACTGCCGAAGCCGCGATGGTGTTGCTGCTGTTTATGGTCGGCGAACGCCTTGAATCCTTTGCCGCCAACCGGGCGCGCAGCGGTGTGAAATCCCTGATGGCGCTGATACCCGATACCGCCGTCCGCGTAGTGAATGGTAAATCTGAAACCGTGCCGGTCAGCAGTTTGCGTCCCGGCGACGTTATCGAAATCGCCGCAGGCGCACGTCTGCCCGCCGATGCCATTTTGCAAAGCGCTGCCAGTTTCGATGAAAGTGCCCTGACCGGTGAGTCAGTACCTGTAGACCATCAGCCCGGTGAGAAAGTCCCCGCGGGCAGCCTGTGCGTTGACCGCCTCGCACGTCTGGAAGTGGCTTCTGCACCCGGCAACAGCGCCATCGACCGCATCCTGCAACTGATCGAAGAAGCCGATGAACGCCGTGCGCCAATCGAGCGTTTCCTCGATACTTTCAGCCGCTATTACACACCGGTCATTATGCTGATGGCGCTGCTGGTGATTGTCGTTCCGCCGCTGGCAATGGGACTGTCGTGGGAAACCTGGATTTACCGCGGGCTGACTTTATTGCTGATTGGTTGCCCGTGCGCCCTGGTAATTTCAACGCCGGCAGCGATCACCTCCGGGCTGGCCGCGGCGACGCGTCAGGGCGCTTTAATCAAAGGCGGTGCAGCGCTGGAACAACTGGCGCTGATTCAAACCGTAGCGCTGGATAAAACCGGCACACTGACCGAAGGCAAGCCCGAAGTCACTGACGTTTTAATCCTGAACGGTGCCAGTGAAGGCGAAGTGTTAAGTCTGGCCTCGGCGGTGGAAGAAGGTTCGCATCACCCGCTGGCACAGGCGATTTTAGCCCGTGCAAAAATCAGTAATCCGTTACCGCTCACGGCGCAGGATCGCCGCGCGCTGGCCGGTTCAGGCGTGGAAGGTCTCGTTTCAGGTCGCAAAATTCAGGTACTGGCACCAAAAAGCGTGACTGAAAACAGTCTGACAGCGGAAACCCTTACGCAAATTTCTGACTGGGAATCCACCGGAAAAACCGTGGTGGTAGTGTTGCAGGAAAATAACGCGATCGGGCTGATTGCCATGCAGGATCGTCTGCGTGATGACGCGGCAGAGGCGTTGCAGAAACTGAAAGCACTCGGCGTTTCAGCAGTGATGCTGACCGGTGACAATCCGCGGGCTGCGAAAACCATCGCTGACCGGCTGGGCATTGATTTCCGCGCCGGTTTACTGCCTGCGGATAAAGTCTCGGCGGTCACCGCGCTGAATGCGCAAAAACCGGTGGCAATGGTCGGTGATGGCATTAACGATGCGCCGGCGATGAAAGCCGCGACTATCGGTATTGCGATGGGAAGCGGAACGGACGTCGCGCTGGAAACGGCGGATGCCGCACTGACGCACAACCGTCTGAGCGGGCTGGCGCAGATGATCAGCCTGTCACGCGCCACCCGGGCGAATATCCGTCAGAACATCACGATCGCGCTGGGGCTGAAAGCGATTTTCCTGGTCACCACGCTGATGGGGCTGACCGGATTGTGGCTGGCCGTGCTGGCGGACTCCGGCGCAACGGCGCTGGTCACCGCCAATGCGCTAAGGCTGTTGCGCAATAAATCGAAATAAACTTAATCGATGCGAACGTAATCGCAGCAGACAAGACTCAGGGCTGAGCTATCAGCCCTGTTTTTCGACTAAACCTTTGCACAATAAATAGCGATACGGCTGAGCTTCGGTATCCGACGCCAGCAGCGTATGTTCCATAAAACGGCAGAAACCGGGAATATCGCGGGTAGTTGCCGGATCATCGGCGATGATCAACAGCGTTTCGCCATCTTTCATGGTGCGTACCGCTTTGCGAACCATCATCACAGGTTCCGGGCAACGCAGGCCGAGCGCATCAAGCTGATGGTCGGGATTGATAAAGGGATCGGTCATTTCGTGTCTCAACATCTTCGGGCGCGGCAAAGCCTGATAGTTTAACCCGCTGGATTTCCCGCGCAACTGACACGGCTCATTGCGCTAAAATTAACCGTCGGACCTGTTGCGCAAACGGTGTGCAAACAGGTACTATGCGCGCCGCAAACCGCTAACGCCCCTGCGACAGCGTCAAGAACGCAGGGTATTTGGGTTCCCTCACCCCAATTTGTTCATAAAAAAAGGTCACATATATGTACTCCTTTACTGCTCAGCAGCGGTTTTCCGCGCTGATATGGCTTTCGCTATTCCACATTGCCATCATTACTTCCAGTAACTATCTGGTTCAGTTACCCGTCTCCATTTTTGGTTTCCATACCACCTGGGGCGCGTTCACCTTCCCGTTCATTTTTCTGGCTACTGACCTGACCGTCCGTATATTCGGCGCGCCGCTGGCACGACGGATTATACTTTCCGTGATGGTGCCTGCGCTGGCGATTTCCTATGTCATCTCGGCGTTATTCTTTGAAGCGCAATGGCAGGGAGCAGAAGCACTCAGCAGCCTGAATATCATGGTCGCGCGTATCGCCACCGCCAGTTTTATGGCGTATGTGCTGGGGCAAATTCTTGACGTTCACGTGTTTAACCGCCTGCGTCAGAATCGCCGCTGGTGGATAGCGCCGGTGGCCTCGATGTTCCTCGGCAATATCAGCGATACCCTGTCCTTCTTCTTTATCGCTTTCTACAAAAGTACCGATGCTTTTATGGCGCAGCACTGGGTGGAAATCGCGATGGTGGATTACACATTCAAGGTGCTGATCTGCCTGGTATTCTTCCTGCCGATGTACGGCATGCTGCTGAATATGCTGCTTAAGCGTTTATCCGCGCAGGGAAATAACCCGCATTCTGCCGTCCGCGTGCACTAAACTGTGAGCGGGGAAGACACAAATCGCGCCATAATCTGACTTGCTTTTGTGGCCTGAATAGGTTGCCATAAAGGCTGTTAAGTCAACATGTAAGCCTGGTTAACAGGCCACTTAAGGAAGCCCGATGCGTAATATCGCGAAAATGATGGGAATGGCAGTACTGATCGCTGGTCTGGCTGCGTGTGACGGTAAAACTACCGATGCACCTGCCGCAGATAAAGGTGCGCCAGCGGCCTCAGCAACGGCAGCGACCGTACCGGTCAGCCTGCTGGAAGGTAAAGTCACCTTCTCCCTGCCGCAGGGAATGAGCGACCAGAGCGGTAAGCTGGGCACTCAGGCAAACAATATGCATGTGTACGCTGACAGCACCGGTCAGAAAGCCGTGATTGTGATCCTGGGTGATAACACCACCGAATCGCTGGATGTTCTGGCGGGTCGTTTACAGGATCAGCAAAAAGCCCGTGATACTAATCTGCAGGTTGTGACCAATAAATCTATTCAGGTCAATGGCCAGACGCTGCAACAACTGGACACCGTAATCACTTCTGCGGGTCAGAAAGCCTACTCTTCCATCGTGCTGGGCAAAGTTGACAGCCATTTGCTGACCCTGCAAATCACCCTGCCAGCGGATAATCAGCAGCAGGCGCAGACCGATGCAGAAACCATTATCAACACCCTGAAAATTCAATAAATCCAGAGGTATTGAAAATATCAGGCGGGGCTCAGGCTTCGCCTTTTTT
>NZ_JYDG01000088.1:0-32796 GCF_003263545.1 Rahnella sp. AN3-3W3 | reverse complement strand
AAACCCGGGTCTATTCATACCGGCATTTGATTTCCATAAGCACGGTGGCATCACCGGCGATGCCTTGCGGTCCTTTCTTGTCCACAGTTCTCGCAACAATGTTTCCGATATTTTTCTGCAGGGTGGCGGGCCGCTGGTTGTTGATTTGTATGGTCGTAAGGTCAGGGCCAGCGAGTTCCGCATTGAACCGCCTCAGCTGGCCCGCTTAATGGATGATGTTTTTTCTGAACAAATCAAAGGTGATCTCAAATCAGGCAAAGGGGTCGACCGCGCCCTTCAGCTGACCGGTGATATTTACTACCGTTACGGACTAGGACGAGGTGAGCGCCTGCGCTTTCGCTGTAACTTCGTGCAGGCCACCATCGGTGACTATGACATGGTGCCGGCACTCACGCTGAGAACCATCCCGACCGTTATTCCGCAGCTTGAAAGCCTTGGACTAGAAGATGATTTATTCCCGGCGTTACTTCCTCACAAGGGCATAGGTCTGGTTGTCGGCGAAACAGGTTCGGGAAAATCCACGCTCCTGGCTTCTATCTATCAGTACTGCGCCCAGCATTATCCCGACCGCAAAATTGTCACAGCGGAAGACCCGATTGAATTTCTGCTGAACTTTCCGGATGCCATCCTGATGCCGGAACAGTCGCAGATTGGTCGCGATGTGGCTTCCTTCGCTGAACACCTGCGGCTGTCACTGCGTCGCGCACCGGGCG
This sequence comes from Rahnella sp. AN3-3W3, assembly GCF_003263545.1. Classification (NCBI taxonomy): domain Bacteria; kingdom Pseudomonadati; phylum Pseudomonadota; class Gammaproteobacteria; order Enterobacterales; family Yersiniaceae; genus Rahnella; species Rahnella sp. AN3-3W3. The sequence continues at coordinate 32,083 of NZ_JYDG01000088.1, read as the reverse complement.
TGATTGGCGTGGGCGAAATACGCGATCTCGAAACACTTTACGGTGCCGTCATGAACGGTCAGTCCGGGCACCTCTGCCTGTCTACCATGCACACCGACTCCCCGGGAGAGACCATTCCCCGCGCGTTGATGCTGGTTCCGACAGAACTTCGGGAAGCGATGGCACACAACCTGCTGAGTAATCTGCAGTACATCATTGCCCAGCGATTGTTACGCACCACCGACGGCAAGCGTCAGGCGGTGAGGGAATATCTGGTGTTTGATGATGATGTTCGTGAAGCGCTGGGCCGTCTGGATCATACCCGTTGGCGTGACTGGATCGATAACCATCTCAGTGAACGTCAAGCTCGCATGAGTGATAAGGCATGGGCTCTCTATCAGCAGGGCCGTATCAGCCAGCATGAGTTGCTGACCGTTATTACCCGTCGCGAACTGGAGCGGAGGATGTCCATGTGAATATTTGCCCCTGGCGGGATGCCGGGCGACGACTGGAAATAATAGGTATTCCGGTCGTGCTTTTTGCCCTGTATGCCGCATGGTTTCAGTGGCCGGAAACGACCACGCTCTACATCATCACCGGCATCATCCTCTTCTTTCGGCTTCTCTCCTTCTTTGGTTTCACCATCACGGTGCTCTGGCAGCGCCTCATCTACCTTCTTCGCGGACAGCGCCTGACTGGCCGTCCGTGGTGGTATCGCAAGTTCTTTGAATAAGGGAACGTCAAACACTCATGGGTGAAGGTGAATGACAAATTTGTGCCCTGTCCTGTGGACTTTGAAGCCGTTTGCGTGTTTGTTGAAGGAATACATGCGATAGCGGGTTTTTCCTCCATAGTTAAGGTTCAGGGCTAGTACTTCAAACCAGGGAGTCGGTCGTTCATTACAGGTAAACCTGACCCCATTATTACTCAATGACTTTTCTATTATTTTTCTTGCCAATGGTGTTATTAAATGAGATTTAAGAACCACCGTTGAAGGAAAAGGCTTGGGGACATTTACCAGCTGATTAATGAATGAATCGATTCGGGTTTTGTACTTCTCCCTATCAATACCCTGAGGTATAAAACCCTTATTGATATGTATAAAGACCTTTCTGTTAATCACAGTCAAATATGTTCCTAAGATAATTCCTCTAACCGCCCCCTCCGTTAGAAGGATTACAAGTAAAGTAATCGTCAGACTAATGAACAAGACATTCATTAACAGATCATTTTCTAAAATGAATGAACGGTATTTAAAGAAATAGACACCTTCAACGGCACACGATAAGAACAATGACAGAAGAAGAGTCACTCCAGGAGTTCGCAAAAACACAAAAATAGGAGATGATTTTATAAAACGCCTTCTAATAAAACAAACATACGCACAGAGAAGAAATAACAGCACTGTTAAATACAACATATTGTCCCTCAACACAATAAATCCCCATTACATGCCGTGAGGATATCATGCTTAACGACAGCTCTAAAATGAAAGAACAAACACTGCTGGAACAAGTTACGGCTATCTGCCAGCAACTCGAATTCACGCAACGTTTCTCTAATGCGCCTGACAAACTGTCACTTCTACGGGCATTGTTACCACGTATTCACTCCTCTGGCTTTCCAAAACCAATCGAGTTCGTGCGTGCTATCGATATGCTTAGGGAAGAAAAATTTAGTATGGTCCGCGAGGCCAAAGGAGATTCAGCTGAAATTTGTCACATTCAGAATGCGATTGACAAGCTGAAAAAACTAAAACTGCAGGCAGAGCTTATGCATACTCCAGTGGCGGTGCAGCGTGATTGGGGGGTTTCACTAGAAGGCATTGCATTCTGGATTTTCTGGTTGTGTCTACAAATGGTTATTATTGGTTTCAGCTATTTCTTTCTGCCGTCCCCTGGTAGTTGCATTAATTACCTAACTGTAGCGAATGCCGTCTTACTATTGATTTCAGTTCTCTGTAAAAGTTACATCGGGCTAACCATTACTTCAGCACAGATAGTCATGCATTTTATTTCACTAGTAATCAACCACCTCATGCACCATTAACAAATTAATTCGTAGCGAAAAGCATTTTCATCAAGAAGGATATTTCAATATTAAACCCACTGGAATGTGCCATTACATTATTATTTATATTTAACACTGCCGGATATTTAATTTATTTCTCCCTCAAATTATTGCCACTCCTTCCAGGGTTTTAATATATCAACTACCTCGTTAAGAGGTGGGAATCATAGTTACTGAGACAACAGTTACGGAGGTAATAATGGAAAAACGCACCTATCTCACCATCATGCCGGACAACAAAAAGGACGCGCTACGTGCGGCTGGCCGGCTTCCGGATGGGGGTTATCCCCTTGAATACGACAGGTCACAAAAACTCTGGTTTGCGAAGGAAGAGGCGGACCTTGAGAAAATTAAGCCCTGGCTGCCTGAAACTACCATTACAGGGCAGACTCATACCGTCGCGGAAAACCTGACACCTGTTGAGGAGTTTGCACAGGTACTACGCGAGGCCGGGTTCGTTCTGCCCGATAACGGCCTGCCAGAGATGGATGGCAAACGGCACCGCGTTGCGGCGGAAGGTGATAAAGCCGGCAGTAAATCCGGCGTCTATCAGGGATTCATGGATGGTCGTCCTGCTGGCTGGTACCAAAATCATCGTGCAAGCGAAGGAAAAGTGAACTGGACCTCCACCGGCGCCTATCAGTATGACCCCGCAGAATCTATAAAACAGCGAGCGCTGGCGGCCCAGAAGCGCTGGGACAGAGAAATAAAGGCGCAGGATGATTATGCGCGCATAGCGAAAACACTGACAGGTCAGTGGTCGAAAATGCCAGCCGCGCCCGACTCGCATGCATATCTGTCACGTAAGAGCGTGCCCGCTGCTGCGGGCGTCAAGCTGGATAAATATGACAATCTGGTCATTCCGCTGCGCAATACCGCCGGCGAACTTCGCACGCTGCAATACATCAAGCCCGACGGTACCAAAAACCTGAAGAAGGATGCCGAGAAAACCGGTAATTACTTTGTCGTTGGCGGCGAACTAAGCCCACAACGGCCCATTCTCTATGCCGAAGGATATGCCACGGCGGCAAGCCTGCATCAGGCCACCGGGATTCCGGTTGTGATGACGGTCGACGCGGGCAACATGGTGACGGTGTCACGAAACCTTAAAGCTCTTCATCCCGATACGGCTCACATCATCCTTGGCGAAGATGACTTCACGAAAACCGACAACAAAGGACTCAATAAAGCCCGGGAGGCCGCAGCGGCCATTGATGGTACGTATATCATTCCGCAATTTACTGAAAGCGAACGCGCACAGGCATTCGCCGGCACGGGTTCATTCAGCGATTTCAACGACATTCATTCATCACGGGGACTCGATGCCGTGCGCGACCAGCTGTCTCCCGTTCTTGACCCTTTACTCCCTGACTGGCGTCAGACCTTCACAGAGGAACATCCCATGCCAGAAACCAACCTCAGACAGGACGATCCTGAAGAGCAATTACCGGAACCTGCTGATATCGCAGAATATGCGGCTTACATGCAGCAGGAGTCATCTTCACAGTCTCCGGAAAGTGAAGACCACCTCGTCGGGCAGAACAGCAGTGAACCGGCAGAAGCTGTATCAGCACCTGCTGAAGCCACACCTGCACCATCTGATGCAGAAATACCCCCGGTTAACGCAGAAAACGAACCAGAAATAGCAATTTCACAACCATCTGATGCAGAAATTGCGTCGATTGATGCGACATTGCAGCCCGGCGATACCGAATCTGCACCAACTGAAAACAGTCAACATCCGATAGATACCGACGTTCTTGCTGAGCCGGCAACCGCCTTACCTGACGCGAATATTTCAACGCCAGATGCATTGCCGACATCCCCAGAACCATCACCACAGCAGAAGCCCGAAAGCCCTGCTGATATGACGCCGGTCGCAGATATCACACAACAGGGTCCCGAAGTGCCACCCGTGCACGCTGACAGGGATACTCCAGAGGTGAAGGCTGAAGCATCTGAGGCAGAATCTGCCGAGAAAGAAGGTTTTAACTTCACGTTTGGTCGTATGCCTGGTGATGCAAGCCCGCCAGAAGAAACAATCCTCCCGATTAATACGGGTGAATTACTGCAAAGTCTGGTCAGTCGCCTGGACGGGCGAGCCTGGGTATATGCGCTTGATGGCCAGGACGCCTTCCGCGATTACGGCGATCGCATCGAGATGGCCACCCCTGAAGCCAGTGAGAACGACCGCATGATCCTGGCGGCTTTACTGTCTGCGAAAGCCAATCAGCGCGGCGCGATAGAAATTACCGGCAGCGAAGCGTTTATTCAGCGAACAATGACGCTGATCGCTGACTATAAGATTGAGGTACACCTTAAAAATCCACAGCAACGTGAACAGTTCGAAGCCCTGTTGAAAGCACGGGCAGAGAATACCGTGCCACAGAACGGACTGGATATCGACCCCGCAAATCCCGCAGTTGAGCCAGCCCCGGCACAAGCTGCAGCTGACTCGCCGGTGGTCCCCCCATCTGCCTCAGCGGCCAGTGAAATACCTGCCCAACCTGCTGCACCGGAGCTGACCACGATTGAAAAAGAGACGCTGCGCACCGGTCTCACAGGCAAGCTACTGGATGTCGGCAAAGCGCCGTACCAGTTTGATAAAACCAAAACCGACAGCTTTTATGTACAGATGCGCACCAAAGGCGGTAATAAAACCTTCTGGGGTGTCGAGCTTGAGCAGGCGTTGAAGGACAGCGGTAAGCAGCCCGGCGATATAGTTAAGCTGCAATTCCTTGGTAAGAAGCCGGTCACCGTGAACGTGCCGGTGAAAGATGCCGACGGTAAGGTTACCGGTTTTGAACGGCTCGAAACCCATCGCAACCACTGGACGGTCTCCCAGGCCATGGACAACCGGCTGCTTGTTGACGACAGAAACGCCGTCGCACCGGCGGAACTTGCCGCCTACGACGGTAACGCTTTCTGGAAGTTACAACAGCAGATGGTTCAGGCCGCAAATCTGCCGCTTACCACGCCTGACGCCAGCGGCCACGGGTTGCTGTACACCGGTCCGGATGGCAAAGGTCAGTCCGCCCCGGACACGCACCCGGTTGATGCTCCCGTACCTTCTCATTCCAAAGCAGCTGGATCCGTTGTGATGCATGCGCTCGCCGCCGATGGAGAACTGCTGGCTCATCTGGTGAAAGGGCATGGTGATTATCTTCAGGGCATTATTCGCCATGAGGGTGAGCTTAGAAACGTACTGGCCCGCATCTGCACTGGCAATAATGGCAACACCTATCTTGCACTCAACTCCGTTCAGGATAACGGCGCTCTGCAGCTCATCGGGCACGCTTCAGCAGTAAACACGGTGAAAAATAGCACGGCTAATTTCGACACTTTTGCATTTCAAATGAAGGGGAAAGACGCGCCTAAATTTGCCGTACCGCTGGTTACCCCGGAAAAGATCCCGCCGGCCCTGCACAGCAAACTGGGGTTCTCTCAGGCATATACGCCACCGAAGGCTGAAGAAACTGCTCAGTCTCCCCGGGCGCAGGTAAAGCCGGCTATCCAACCACAGCCAATGTGAGGTCATGATGCGACGTACACTCTGTTTCACACTTTTATTCCTGGCGTGCCTTCCCGCTGCTGATGCTGCTTCCTGCCGTGCAGGTACCGCAGCTCATCTGGGCAGTGAGGCGGGCTACAATCGGGCAAAAGCCGCAGCTGAGGCCTGGTCACAGCGTCAGAACAATGTTTCGGCGTCACTGGGCGACTGTCTGGGCAATATTTCCACCACAATCACAGCCCCCACATTTCCTAATCTGGCGGATATAATGAATCAGATTGGCCAGAAAATCTGCAAGGCCGCACGAGACAAAATTAATGACTATGTCCCGTCCACTATTGACCCATGGGGAGATTTACCCTCCTCCGCCAATCTGGCGTCATATAGCTCTTACATGCCCGCTCCACAGAGTCAGTCTGTCACTTCTGCACCGATAAGTTCCGCGACCAGTGGCAGCAGTTCCTCTTTCATTTCCCTGAACTGACGGAAGTAATTCAACGATGAAAAAGAATCCAGCCTCCCCTGCGGAGGCTTCTTCGGGTGCGTCTGAAGACAGACGCCCGCCAGACGACGCCATGATCCCTTTCATGGCATCGCTTGAGCTACAACAAAGAAACATGCTCAACGCAGGCTTTGCCCGCAAGGCGCTACAGGTTGCACTGATCGCCGCCACGATGAGCCTGCTGCAATGGCCGGTTAACGCCTGGCTGGTCTGGAAAGTCGCCAACCCGCCGACAAAATACTTCGCTACCTATAAAGGCAGCGTACTGGAGCAACACCCCACTTCAGAACCTGCATATTCTGATGATGACGTTATCGCATTTGGCGATAAGTTGATCCGCGATGCTTTCCAGCTCGATTTTAAAAATTACCGCACGCAGATTAGCGACCAACAGCAGAAATTTTCTGAAGCGGGCTTTACCAACTACTACAGCGCTCTCACCAGTTCAAACCTGTTCGCTAAAGTCAAAACAGACAAGATGATCATGTCAGCCAACACCACCCGCAAGGGCATGATTTACCGGCGCGGCAGGGAAGGCGAAAATGGCCCCTACATGTGGGACATACAGTATCCGGTCACACTGAGCCTGGACGGTCAGACCCGCAGCCTGCCCCCACAGAACTTTATCTTCACCGTGCGCGTCCAGCGAACCGACGTCAGCGTTAAACCGGAAGGTATTGAAGGCGCATCAATCGTCACCCGCGATGCCCGCTAATTTTACTCAGGTACTCTCATGAAAAAACACACTCTCACTGCAGTGGTTATGCTGCTGTCAGCGGTTCCGGCACTGGCGGCAGACTGGGCACCCGCCCGCACGGGGAATACACCAACCGCCGCGACTCCCGCAGCGCCGACATCCACAGCACCTCAGAGCGAACCCACGGCCCCCCAGTCAAGCACAGTACCGCAGACCGATATCACCGCGCCGTTACGTCAGACACCACCGCCCGCCCCGCCCACTGCAGCCCAGGCATGGGCAATGAGTCAGGCCAACCCTCTGGATAATCGTCAGGGTGTTGAAATGGTGGGCAAAGTGATGGACGAAGCAAGCAGAGGCCGGGCGTGGCAACCTGCTGATGTTGTCCCCCGCATTTCCACGCTGACAGTGAATCTTTCTCCTGGTGCCTCCCTTCCCGTCCTTCGCACCACGACGAATCAGGCCAGCACCCTGATGTTTACGGATAACACGGGGGCACCATGGCCGCTGGCTGCACCGCCCTATAACGGCAATCCGGATGGTTTTGCTGTGAGCTTTATACCGGACAGCAGCGTGATGACCGTGCAGGCAAAACGCCAGTACGACCGGGGGAACGTAACGGCATATCTGAAGGGACTGGCGGTACCGGTGATTATCGACGTCAACAGCGGTGAGGCCGGCAACGACACAGGTGCCCGGGTCATCGATAGCCGTCTGGATCTGCGTATTCCACAACGCGGTCCGCAGGCCAAGAAAATGCCCGCCGGTCAGTCGAAAATTGGTCTTAATAATCCCACCCTGCAGGCCTTCCTCGATGGCGTTCCGCCTAAAGAGGCCCGGCGCCTGAAAACGCAGGGTGATTTACCGGACACACAGGTATGGCAGATGGGAGATGACCTTTATATCCGTTCCCGCAGCGAAATTCGTGACGAATTTGAGCTGACGCAAGCCTCCGGCGACGGTACCTGGCTCTACAAATTGCCCCTGACGCCAGAAGTGGCGTTCTCTCACGCCGGAAAAACGGTGTATCTGACTATTTCACTGGAGTGACTATGTCCGCCGAAAAAGACGTCAGCCGGGACGTAAAAAAAACCGGCATCATTATCGCAACCGTTGTTTTCTCGCTGATTGCAGGCGGATTCCTGCTGGTTTCCTGGATGAGCACGCCACCCCCTCCGGCCTCCCGAATAAATGTTGATAAGGTCGCGGGAGGTTCCGGCAAAGTCGCTCCGGAAAGTCCGCAATACCGGGAAATACTGCGTGAGAATAATGCTGAAGGCGCAAAGCAGGCGCAGGCGGCTAACAGCAGCTTCATCGCCTCCGTCGGCTCGGGAACGGTAAGGCAGGTTCCACCGATATCTCAGGATCCATTGCCCGTACCACAAACACCGCCGCCGTCTAGGTATTCTCAGCAATCACAGTCCACCCCGTCGGGTGTGGATCCGGACCGCAAGAAGGCTCTGGAAGCCATGTTGAAAGAGCTTGTTAACCAGCGAGCCGCTCCAGCGGGACAGATTGCCAGCATTACCGGCATGACCGGCGGTCAGGCAGGAGGCAATCCGGGAGGAACCCCGGTGAGTGTTTACGCAAGCTGGACGGACAGCCTGGCACCGACGCTAACGCCGGCGGCACTATCAGGAAGCCCGTCAGCAAATACCGATAATGTAGTGATCCCAGCAGGAAGCCGACCAGGTGGGGTTATCGATACGGCAGTCGATTCTGACAACACCAGCTCTCAGGTGCTGGCTCACATCCCTGCGGGTCCCTATGCCGGTGCAATGCTGATGGCCAATGGTGTTCAACTGGCCGGTGACGGCGTCAATATTCATTTCACCAAAATGACCTGGAATAAGGACACATGGCGCATCGATGTCTGGGCAGCAATGCCTGATACGTTGCAGTCATCGGTGGCATCCAGCGTAAATAACCGATACGGCACGCGTATTCTGCTACCCGCGCTGGCTCACGGACTCGGGCTGGGTGGACAACTTTATGCCAGCGCTAATACGCAGATCCTGAGTAATGGCTACAACACCCTCGAAGGTCGCGTCGGCATGCCAAACGGAACAGCCGTTGCCGGTACAGTCCTCGGCGGTGCCGCTCAACAGGCTGGTCAGGTCATTGCCAGCGATGCCCAGAAGCTGCCGGTTAAGCAGGTTCTCGTCGATCGCGGCCAGAGTGTCGCCCTGCTCTTTATGACCGCAGTCAAAGAGAGCGATAAAGAAACCAACACGACGGCAGATGCCGCACCAACAGGCCTGCGCATCCAGCCAGCCGGAACCTTTACCCCCGCAACACACCCCTAAAGAGACACGCCATGAAAGAAGACTATTTTGATCCGGACCTTGCTCCGGACGCTTCCCTGCTGCCCGCAGATAACACCGCCGCCGCAGAAGACCCGGCCCCCTCTTCCCCTCAGGTATCCGACGAAAAACCGAAGAAACGCCAGTTTTTCGGCTATGACCTGAGCACGCTGCTGGTTGCCGGCGCGGCCCTCATTGCGCTCTCTGTGTACGCCGTCTGGCCAGACTCACCGCCCTCCCGGGCATTCATCCCGGATGAGGGTCCACAGCAGGTGGCACCGTCACCCGCACCGGCCTCGACTTCTGAGCCAGTTACGTCAGCGCCCCCTCTCCCCATAACCACACCGGAGTCACCTGCCCTCACAATCACTGACTCAGAGGAAATGAAGCAGTACAGCGCTGCCAACCGCGAGGCGATTACGGTACTGAATGGACGCACAGGCAATGTAGAACAACGTCTGGCCGCACTGGAAGCTCAACTGCATGCGCTGGCGGTTAAACCCGTAGCACAACCACCGACCCCAACAACAGCCGGAAAAGTGACGCCGGTTAGAAAATCCTCCCGCACACCATCAACACTTTCCAAAACCACCGGTGTTACCGGCTGGCGGGTTAACACGGTGTACCCCGGCATGGCGTGGATAACACACAACGGGAGTACCTGGTCCGTTCAGGCTGGTGACGTTCTGCAAGGCATGACTATTCGCAGCATCGATACCCAGCATCGGGTTGTCGTCACTGACAAAGGCGTAATTCGCCAGGGGGGTTGATGGACGCCATTCAAATCCTTGTCCACGTGGCTGATGGCCTGAAGACCAGCGGAATACGACTTGTTCTCGCGCTTGGATTTATGTTCGGCCTGGGTGGGTGTATTGCCACGCTGGTATCCGCCGTCCGCAATTCACGCAGCGGCAAACCCTCAAGCGGCGTGAAAGTGCTGGCCTCGGTCTGTCTGGGCGGCGCACTTATCGCCCTGCAACAGATGATGAACAAGGCCGCGCACACGCTGAGCTTTGGTGATGTGTCATTCGACGCGATCGCGTATGCCCCGGACTCCATGGGGCAGGCAAAACTGGCTATTGATGCGGTTCTCACGCTGCTGCGTGCTGTGGGAGTTCTGTTCTTTTACATGGGCGTGGTTCGCGCCCGGCGTTCTCTGGTTGACGGCCATACAGGTCTGTCAGCCCGAGAAGACATCGGCACAGGCCTGGTCATGGCCATCACCGGCATCCTGCTGGCCTGTAACCCCGAATTACTTAATGCACTGCAAAAAACACTGGGTCTGACCTGGAATTAATTCAACAACAATGAGGTAGTAAAAATGCGTAATGTTTCTCTGTTTGTTTCCGTCCGTCTCTGGCTGGCACTGTCTTCCCTGCGAGTGCGTCTGACATCTGCACTCGTCGCGGGTCTGGGTACTGTGACACTGCCAGCCCATGCTGCCGACGGTATTTTCGAAATGCTGGACGGCGTAGCTGATGGTGCAGATAACTCAGGAAAAAGCCTGCTGAAACTGGCCAAGTTTGGTGGCATTGGCCTTGTAATTGTAGGGGTGATCCTTTGGGTAGCTAAAAAGAAAAATCCTCAAATCTCATGGGGCTGGGTGCTGACAGCGTTTGGTGCTGGCTTCATCCTGATTGCCATCGATCAGTTCATCAAGAAAGGCCAGAGCACTATCCAGTTGAATCCGGTTGATGTGGGCTAAATCGCCATCCCCGGTGCATCTGCACCGGGGTTTCAATCAGACAGAAGGAGTCCAAACAAGTGAACCTGTTCCCGGAAAGCGTGAGTGCCCTATTCCCCGTTACGCTGGAGCCCTGTCTGCCCGGTGATGACGGCGACACGGACACCCCAGCTATCCAGCTTGATGAACCTGATAACTTCACCCTCTGCCAGTTGCTCACACCGCTGGTCAGCCACTTTTATTACTGCGGCATGATTCGTCATGAGGAAGGCTATGACTGCGACGTTGTACTTTTACCTCTGACACCGCTCAAAGAGCACCTGAAGGCAATAAAACAGAGTGCCCAGCAGGAACCTCTGACAGAACGCCTCCTGAAGGCTTTTCGCCGCTGGGCTAATATCAATGTCGAACTGCTGCGTCTGACGCTGCCGCGCCGACAGCAAAATTTTGGCATTGAGCAGCAAATATGGGGGCATGAAAGCACGGTTCATTCTCCGCTATTAAGGCGCCGTGCCCGCAAGCTGACCGGTGACTGCTGTGACTTTTGCGGCTACACCAGTAAGCATAACGCCCTGATATTTCGCAACAGTAATCCGGAGGATACGGCAGACACCAACCTTGGCGTAGCTTGTCCGGTATGCGCCTGCAGTCGCCACCTCAATAACCTGGGGGCTAATGATGGTGTCATGGTTTACCTCCCGGAGCTTTCGCCGGCAGACATCAGTCATCTGCTCAGAACGGTGAGCATCGCCAGACAACAGGGGGATGAACGCCAAAAACAAGGCGCTACAACGATTCTCCGCTGGTTGGCAGAGCATCGCGCAGAAGCCGAAGCCTTCTGGGGAACCTGTCATCCCGGTGAGTTTGGTCAGGCGCTTATGCAGGCACGGGATCGCCTGCGAGAAGATCTGCAACAACGTCTCAGGCATATCGCACTTATCCCCAACCCTGAGCTGATTTCCGGCAATATCACCGCTGATTCGATAAAGCCATCGACCTGGCTTTCCCTGTTAAATCAGTACCGCAGTCAGAACTGACATCGTCCGAGAACAACTACCTATGAAAAATCCATTAGTCTCCGCGCTTGAATGCGTGGAAGAGGCGCTGGCTTATGCTTCCCGCTACGCGCTGGGGCAGGACTTTACGCGCTACTGCGATCTGCGTACCACAATCGGTCTCACCGACGATGACAAAAAACGCCGCCCGGATATGGCGGCACCTTATATCTTTGTGACAGAGACTGGGCATTACGCCAGCGTGTTCGAAATTGAAGGGACCTACTGTCAGTTCAACGAACAACAGGCCATTACCGAAGAAGAAAAACGCGATAATGCGCTGTTCAGTAGCTACATTGACCGGTTGCAAACATTGCTGACCAGCGAGTTTCAGACCGTAGGCCATAAGCTCAGCTTTGTGTTTGAGCGTGATCCAGACAAGGCACGCGAAGAGCTGCATAAACTGCTGGCACACCAATACCGGGGCCTCCGACGTATGAATCTCGACCTGACTGACATTCTGGACGAGCGTATTGAGAAGCTGGCACCGTTCGTCGCCCGGGAGCGTGCTTTTCTTGTGGTGTACACCTCGAAAGAAGCGCTGGCCACATCCGAACGCAGGGATGAGGAGAAACGCAGGGATGCGATACTGAAAGCAGCGCCGGGTGCGCGTTACGGCCAGAATCCGTCGTTCTATGAGCTGGAAGGCCTGAAAATCCGCCACGATACCTTCGTGACCACGCTGGAAAATCAGTTTGGCAACGGTGATTTTGGCACGCGTATTCGTTTGATGAATGCCCGCGAATTTGGCTTCCACCTGCGCGAAGAGGTTGAACGTGACAGTACCTCGCCAGACTGGAAACCCTTCCTGCCAGGCGATATAAAATGGCCACATGGGTTACCCAAAGGCCAGGATCACTCGATAATGCTGGCCCCGCACCTTAACTACCAGCTGTTTAACAGCGAACCGGAGGCTGATGGTAGCTTTGTTCATCTTGATGGCCACTGGCATGCGACGCTTGCACTGTCCCTCGGCCCGCAGCAGCCGGAAACCTTCAGCGAGTTGTTCAGTAAAATGAGTCGCCGGCTTCCCTGGCGTATTCGTATGGATCTGATGCCCAATGGGCTAAAAGTTCTCGGCGGTAAAAAAATGGTACTGGGTATGGCTGCCCTTCTACCTCCGCTTCGTTCTGTCTATAACTCCGTTCAGTGGCTGGAGCATGCAGACAAAAGCGATCCCGTGTGCGTTATGACGGTCTGTGCCAGTACGTGGGGCCGCTCAAAAGAGGTGGTTAAGCGTAACCGCACGCTGCTGCAGAAGGGTTTACAGTCCTGGGGAGTCTGCGAGGTGACCGGTACGTTTGGTGATCCCATAGGCGCATGGGTCTCAACACTCACCGGTGCCAATACGCTGAGTATTCCGTCGCTGATGTTTCCTCCGCTTTCAGCCGCACTGGCATTACTGCCTCTGCAGCGACCGGCAACCCCCTGGGCAGATGACGCCAGCATTGTATTTGCGACACCGGATGGGAAGCCTTTCCCGGTGAAGCTGGCCAGTAACCTGCAAACGAAATTTACCGAAATTGTAGCCGGTGAGCCCGGTACAGGTAAGTCCGTTGCGCTGGGCGCGCTTAGTGAAGCTATTTTGTTTTCAGGGCAAAGCAGCCTGCCGTTTCTGTCCTATGTGGACAAGGGGTTTTCCGCACAGGGACTGGTCAGACTGGTGCGCGATGCGCTGCCCCCTCATCGCAAGCATGAGGTCATCGGCCTCGTACTGGAAAACAGCCGTGAGCACTGCAAAAACCCGTTCGATGTCCAGCTGGGTATGAAATACCCCCTGACACCCGAATTAGAGTTTATGGTCAATATCTGTGAAGCGCTCTGCGTTAACCCGGAGACCGGTACCCCGCCCAACGCTCAGGATTGTCGGCAGATCCTGACGACAGTTATCGAAACCGCCTTTGACAACAACGCCGACAAGGACCCGGTACGTTATGCCCCCACGATAGAACCCATTGTAGATGCGGCACTGGAAAAAACGGGGCTGAACCATGAGTACGATGCACTCTGGTGGCAGAAGACGACCTGGTTCGAAGTCCGGGATCTGCTGTTTAAAAAAGGTGAGATAAAAGCCGCCTCACGGGCGCACTATCAGGCCATGCCTGAGCTGAGCGATCTGCAGGTCTACCTAAACGATGCCGACGTCCGTGCCCGATACGCAGCCATTACCCGTGAAGGAAGTGGCGAGTCATTGCTGGACTATATTGAGCGCTGCCTGTCTGATGCGCTGCGCACGTATAAAATGCTGGCTGGCCGCACGGTCTTTGAACTTAACCCGGATACGCGTGTGATAGCCATCGACCTGAACAACGTCGTGGGCGGCAAAACCCGCGCCGGTCAGGTGAAAACCGGACTAATGTACCTTTATGCTGGGCAGCTGGCAGCTGGCCACTTTGAACTGCCACAGTACCGCAACGAGCTGATGGGTCACCTTCCTGAAATGTACCGTTCATTTCATCATGAACGCCTGACGCAGCTGGCACAGGAGGTCAAAACCAAAATCTATGACGAACTCCATAACGCAAAAGATATTCCTTTCATTATGAGTAAGCTGGTCACCCAAGACCTGGAAAACCGTAAGTTCTTCATCCGGACGGTCCTCAGCTCACAGTACCTGAACCACTTCCCGCATGAGATCCTGAAATCCGCCAACAGTCTTTATCTGATGCAGGTAAGTCATGAAGATTTGCCGCTTCTGACGGAGCATTTTGGTGTACCGATGCACACCGCACAGGCATTCCGGCACATCGGTTCCGGCGCATCCCCCGATGGCAGCGGTACCCATTTCCTCGCGTGTTTCCGTCTGAAAACGGGCCGGGTGGTGCAAATTCTCAAAAACACGCTGGGTCCGAAAGAGCTCTGGGCACTGAACTCCACACCAAAAGATGCCGCGCTGCGCGATCAGCTGTATGACCTGCTCGACGGACGAACGGCCCGCGCCATTCTGGCCGAAGCCTTCCCAACCGGTAGTGCAATAAAGCTGATTGATTTACGCCAGAAAGAAGCCAAAGAAACCGACCACGGCAACGTGATTAACCGTTTAGCCAGCGAGCTTATTGCCGCTCGCGGCTTGCAAATCTAATACAGAGACTCCCATGAAAAAACTCATACTGGCTGCCTGCATAGGCGGTGTGATGCTACCTGTGTATCAGGCGCAAGCCTATACAGTTGAAGTGGTAAAAAGCCTCCCAATCACTACCGAAGTAGTCCCGCAGCTTTCCACTGCGAACGGCACGCTGGGCAGCATTCTGTCAACGAACCAGCAAATTGGTGGGGCAGTCAGCTCCGGAAACGACAAAATTGCAGCCATGATCCAACAGTCCACAGAGAACATGCAGCAATACGCCACTTACGCACAGCAGGTGCAAAATCTGGAGACAGCACGACGCAGCTATACCGTTCCAGAGTCCATCTGCAGTGAGTCGGCATCAGGACAAGCCTCGCAGATAGCACGACAAGCAGGAGCAAAACAAAACAGCCTGGCCAGTGGCGGCGCGGTCAGTAACACTGCGATTAAAAAAGTACTATCGTCAAAACCTGCCGCACCGGAACAGAGCCAGTTTGCCACTGCTGATATTCATCGTAATTACTGCACACGGGAAGATGCGGATGCCTGGGGGGATCTCTGCAACGGGGTTTCCAACCTCCCGGGCGGTGACAAACAGATTAGTTCCTTACTTGCCGGTGCCGGTGCTGAAGATAAGGCCCCGGAACTGACGTTCAGTCAGGAACAGACCGACGCGGCCATGATGTACCTGAAAAATTCATCGCGGCGCGATGTGGGGCGAGCGCTGAAAAAAGGAGAGGTCAAGACAGACAGCGGCCGCCAGTACATCGGCCTGATGACCGAGCATGACGCCATTCAGAGCGCGGCAGAGCAGCCACAGCTGGCGATGGTTGCCGCCAGTCAGCCCAATGAGGCGACAAAAGACGTACTGGCTGAAACCCTGCAAACTCCGTCCAGCAAGGCATGGTATGACCAGAACGCCTCCGCTGAAGCCAAACGTACCGGCATGATGTCTCTGCGTGAATTTGAGTCTTTTGAAGTGAACCGCCGCTATGCCAATACCGACTATCAAACGGACCTGCAAAATATGGACGGTGATAATCTGATGCGCGAATCCATCCGCGTTCAGAGTCTACAAAACGCCCTTCTGCTGGGCATTAAACAGCAGCTGCAGGAGAACGCCATTCTGTCTGGCCAGCAACTGAGTCTGAGTAGCGCACAGTATTATGAACCCCGCCTGGCACAGAAACTTCAGCAGGCTTCTGCAGGAGCAACCCGCTGATGAAAAAATTCACCAGGGCCACTTACCATGCTGCCAATATGTTGCTTCCCCTGTCTGAAACAGCCCGCATACTGCGGGCAATGAAATATTCGGGCACGAAGCTGGCAGAACAAGCCCGCCGTCTGAAACAGGTAAAAGATGAATCGGCAACCGAACTCTTGTCATTTGATGATGCGGTCAGAGCGAGTGGCCAGACCCGGGAGGCGCTTTTAAGCCGTTACCTTCGGAGTAAGCGCATTTGGCTTTTGCTTTTTGGCAGTGCGGCACTGCTTGCCCTGTTCCTGCCAGTCGCGATGCTCATCTCTGGCATACCTTTCTCAGGCATGCTTTTCGGCCGGACCCTGAGCATGTCGTTCATGCTGGCAGGATTTAGCGGCCTGATGTTCGTCCGTGCATTGAAAAATCAATATCACTTGTGGCAGCTGCAGACCCGCCAGCTTGGAACTTTCTCGGAATGGAAAGCCGCTGGCAACTGGCTACGGGACATTTTCAGCTGGCAGCAACGTTGATCTAAATCTCGCATTGCCTTACTCCCTCCCCGGGAACTACACCTGTCCGTATTACGGAAACTCCCCATGAAAAAAATCCTTCTCTTTATGTCAGCTATCGCGCTGGCCTGTATTGCGCTGCCAGCATTTGCTGACGGTGTTACTTTTGACACAATAAATTCTGCCGCCACACGCAGTTCAGATTTATCCCGCCAGATGTTAGTTATGGTGTTTGGCGACGTGGTAAATAATCCGCTTCAACCGGCAAACGTCAGCTTTATTGGTCAACTTTACGGCGTGTTCAATGGCATCATCGCTGGGCTCGCCTTTATCTGGTTTATGGGTGTCACACTTCGGGCTACCGTTCTGACGGGCAACCGGGGAAAGGTTTTTGGTCGTGGTACCACAATGATGGCCCCCGTATCCTCCCTGGCCGGTTTCATGGCTCTGGTTCCGACACCGTCCGGCTGGTCGATTTCCAATCTGGCGTTTTTATGGATGGCTTCTATTATGGGCGTAGGGAGCGCTAATCTTCTCACTGATAAAGCTGCCGATACGATCATGGACGGTCAGTCGATGATCATGCAGCCTGTCTCCGGTGAAACTATCTCTGCCGCCCGGGGCATCTTTGATATGTATCTTTGCAAGGCGGCATTGAATACTGAGCAGTCACAGATGCATCAGTACGGCAGTAGTAGCACACCGCCAATGTCTGTTCAGCACTCGACTGATGGGAAGGAAATCCGCATAACGAATGGTAGTGCAATCTGTGGCAGTGCGAGACTACCTGAAACAACAGAGAATAGTTCTGGGTTCTCATTTAGCGTTCCCATCAACTCAGCCCCACTGGAAAATGCACAGAACACCGCCTTTACCGCGATCAATAGTACGCTTTCAGCCAGTGCGGAAAACTTTGTTAATGCCTGGCTCAGCTATCAGGATGGCGCGCAATCCCAGCTTCCCGATGTTGAATCAGAAATCCAGCAGGCAGCAAGGCAATATGAAGACACCATCAACGCTGCAACCTCAGCCGTAAATAATGAAGGAACTATCAGGGGAGAACTTGCTAATTATCTCAAACAAAGCGGCTGGATATCTCTCGGTGCCTGGTATCAATCCTTTGCCACCGCTAACCAGAAAGTAAATGATGTCGCTCATCAGAGCCCAATAGTGACCGGGCCGTCAAGTATCGGAGAAGTAGGCGTCGGCCGACTACAAGAGGAAATAAAAACAGCACTGTTGGCGCAAAGAAAAAACTCAACGTTTACACCCCCGCTTGGGTCAGCAAATATGCCGGGGAACGATAACCTTGATGATGCACAGTCAGCTAATTCCGCATTGATAAAAGTGATGCCAGATATGCAGCAATTTACATACAAAATTGCAAATTATGTTATGACAAACGGGGATCAAGAGTCCTCAACTCAAATAAATCCATTATTGCAAATGAAAGCCATTGGTGATTATACCCTAGTCGCAGCTCAGGGAACCTTCACTGCTTTCACAATAGCCAAAGCCGCTGTTGATTGGGGTAATGGGATCGGCATAGGGAAATTGGTTAATGCTGTTTCTGGTGCAGGTTATATAGCTAAGAGTGTAATGGGCGCTATCGCTCCTGTAGTGTACTTCATACTATTAATTCTAATTAGCGTCGCATTTTCCCTGTCCATATTCCTACCATTCATTCCATTGATTTACTGGATTACTGCGTGCACTACGTGGCTAGGAAGCGTACTTATTGGTACTACAGCCGGATCATTGTGGGCTGCAACACATATTGGTACGGAAGAAGATAAAGGAAGTCGTGCAAACTACGGTTATATATTTTTGATTGATGCCGCCATTCGTCCCAGCCTGATGGTCTTCGGCTTTTTCTTCGCCAGTCTTGTTGTAGTGGCAATTGGTACCTTACTAAATATTCTGTTTTTACCAGCACTTGCAAATGTTCAGGCCAATTCAGTAACTGGTCTGGCAAGCATCCTCGGTATTTTAATGATTTATGCACGCCTCTGTACTACGTTGGTATCTTCGGCATTCAGCCTTCAGGCTTACCTGCCAGACTATGTTATCGCCTGGCTTGGTGGCCGAGAAGCTGCGCAAATGATGAAAGGTGCAGTAGAGTCTGCCCGCAACATGTTTGCCGGATTTGGTGGTAAAGCAGGCCATACTCCTGGAATTAAGAAAATGGATCAAAACAAGCCTGCAGGTGATGCTGACGGCTTTAAATAGCTTCTTTCTTCTAATGAAACTGGGCAAAACACCATCAAAGAACTTGTTAATAGGTTTTTTGATGGTAAAATAGAACCTATTAAGTGGTTTTCAATCCAGAGGTTTTATGCCTAACATCATTCATAGCAACACGACTGCCAGCATCACTGAACTAAAAACAAATCCTATGGCAACGGTTAGCGCTGGCGACGGGTATCCGGTGGCCATCCTCAATCGTAACCAACCAGCTTTTTACTGCGTACCGGCAGAGTTGTATGAACAAATGCTGGAGTATATTGACGACCAGGAGTTAGCCGCTCTTATCAAACAACGCTCAGAGCAGGCACTGCACGATGTCGATCTGGATAGCTATTTATGAGCTACAAAGTTAAGTTCAGAACAGATGCGCTTAAGGAGTGGAACAACCTTGATAAGTCTATACAACAGCAGTTTGCTAAGAAGTTGAAAAAATGCATTGAGAACCCGCATATTCCCTCGGCTAGGCTGCGTAACCTGCCAGACTGCTACAAGATTAAACTTCGGGCATCAGGTTTCAGACTGGTATATCAGATAATTAACGATGAGTTGGTTATTGCCGTGGTCGCTGTTGGTAAACGAGAGCACAATGAAGTGTACAATCTAGCAAGCAAACGCATCAGATAAAACAATATCAGGAAGATATATATATGACTGTAAAATATATTGATACATCATCCCCCACACTAAAAATAAAAACATGCAGGCTTCTATTTTTATCTAACATATTTGCTGGAATTCCATTGTCACTGTGGTTTGGTTCTTTTGGGATTATATCTTTTCTGTACGATAGTTACCCATCAGTTGCCTACAACCCTTATCGTTCAGGTTTTTTATTTAGTAATTACTTCCGCCATCCAGAAGAAGCATGGGTGGTTATTTTCACCCCACTATTAATTATAAACCTCATATGGATTATCACTTGGATAACAAAAGCCAGAAAGAACATATCAGCCTTTACACGATTCTTTAGAGATCTGGAGTTATCCGTTCCATTGGCATCAAATATTGTAAGCTCAAAAATTGGAACTCATTACTTTTCTCTTGACACAAAAAGAGGAACGATAATTTTCATTTCTCACACGGGAACCAGTGTTACAAGTTTTATTTACCCTAAAGATATCCGCGTAATGGGTTTCGGTATGTATGACTGGAAATCGATTGAAGTGGAAGGTAATACCTTAAGAATTTACACCGGCATACCTGATCTACCATCTATCGCTATATCTACTGGTAAAGCCAGCCAGCTGTATGAAAAAATCAATGCCATGCGTAACCAAACCTGGACATATGAGAACAACGTACCCGGTTACGTTGAACACCAGGCAAAACGTATTGCTGACGAGCAGGGGCTGAACCTGATCCTGCCGCCAAACTAATTTCCCTTCTGCTGTAACCCACAGTACCGACTCCGAGGCACCCTTTTCAGGGTGCCTCTTCTTTTGCATCCGCAACACCACCAGAACATTCATTCGGGTTCAGTAAAGCTGAATTTAGAGCCGTGTGAATGATGACATCTTCAATATGATACGAGGCAAAAATTCATGAGTACGCCCCATGACGAAGCAACACGTCTGAACAACGATCAGTTCATGGCCTTGCGTTCTATCGCAAGAGAGCCCTGGGATATTCAACAGGGTCGCATTCAGTGGCGTTTCAGCGGCAAATGGTTTCATCTTTTTCGCCAATATGGCATTCGCGCGTCATTAGAATCAATGGATGGTATTGGCGGGAGCAGGTCAGAAAGTGTATACGAACAGGCTTTAGATGCTGCTCGGATATTAGAGGAGCTAGGACTGGTAGAAGTATTTACCCTTCGCTGCTGCCCGAATACACCATGCCACTGCAACGATAGGTATGAGTTTAGGCTTACTGTCCGGGGTGAAAAACTGTTACGAAATGCCAACCATGTTTGCTCATAACTTCACTGAAGCGATGGCCAAACAGAGAAAGCAGAAAGAAAGTATTTCCCCCTCCCCGACTCGCCCCTCATAAGTCTAAGGCTATTCCCTATGGCGCAACCCATTCGCAATGACGTCCAGTCAGGTAATGACTGGACAATGGCCGCTGTCGGCCTGTTTATTACTCTGATGGTCGCAGCCCTGTTTTTCCGGCAGCTCACCATTGAATGCACCACTACCTTGCTCTACTGGCTGTGGAGTCTGGCAGATTTCCCCCGCTTCCATGCTGACGCTGCCTGGCGTATTAATCTTCTGGCTTCTACGCACAACAATGCGGAGGCAGTATCCTGGTCTGAATTCTTCTCAGTCATAGATGTAACGGCAGGCATCCTGCTGATTGCCCTGCTCCCGCTTGTTGTTATCGGCACGCTCTCCGTTCGCCGCCATCAGGTGAGTAGGACCCGTCGGAATATTTCCATTCACTCACTTCCCCGCATCATCGCGTCATTTTCTCCGGCCATCGTGCCGGCCCTGGCCTATGGCGATAAGAAGACCCAGCTGCTGAATGTGGATCCGGAAGAACACCGCAGCGCACAGGCCCCCGATGAATTTGCTATCGAGCACAAACTGGTAGTTAACCGCCGACTTCGCCGGGAACTGGCTGAGCAGAAGTTTATTGCTCAACTTGGTGAACCATTGCCTCATGAGAATGGCGATGTTGCGAAACAGGGCCAGTTACCCCCTGAATTTAAGCACTTCAGTGACCATGAACGTGCCATGTTCGCCATATTTGGCCTGCAGCACTTTCTGGACAAACGCAAAGAGGCAGAGCTGCTGCTGGATGCACTAAACCGCTCCACGCTGAAATCAGACCGCAAGTACCGAAACAAAATCGGCTATCCCAATCTGTCACTGGCAGACAAAGCATTTCGAAAAGTGGCCATAACGCCAGCCGCGCAATCCTGGATCAGGCAATACGGTTATGTCCGCACCGCTATCGCCGCATTGCATGATAACGACCTCCACCTTCCTATCCGCCGATACCGCTGGCTGAAAGGACTCGACCGCACGCTCTGGTACACACTGGCGTCCACCGGTCGCCCCTGGCCGTTCGTTGAAGGTGCCGGGGTGATCAGTCAGTCCCACTGGGAAAAACTGGCCGCCCGTTATCGCGTCAAACTGAGCAAACCCATTATGTCACTCGCCCTTGATGGACTCGAAACAGACCTGAGAAATATCGGGGCAGTGGTCGATGACACGCCACCGCCCATGCGACCTGTTGATGATGAAGAAGAGGACGATGACGACGAAGACAACCCGACGCAGTCGGGTACAAATTCTGATGAGCAACACGTTCACCGCCACGTACATTCCTTTCGCCCTAAAATGAGATAATCCCATGTCAGAACAAATTGTTAACGAAACCTCGACCGAAATTCATGGACAACATCTGCAGGTACGACTGAACGGCCGTAGCTTGTTTAATCTGCATCGCCCTTTAGACGATCGTTATCAGCTAACGCTTGAGCAGGATGCTGGTCAGTACACGATCTGGATGCGGCAGTCCTGCAACGGCTTCGTCAGGCTCTTTACCACCGACGACCCTGAACTTGCCAGCAACATAATGAACACCACAGCAGATGCGTTGCAGCGTATGGCTATGAACGAAACCAGAGTGAAAACGCTATACAAAAGAGGAGGCCACTGGCTCATTCCTGGCGTCATTTTTCTCTTTCTGGCGGGTGCATGGGCGTCGTGGCTCATTAACCCCCCTCATCCGACACGGCCACCGGTTCCCGTGCCCGCGTTTCAGTCTCCAGTGAAAACCACAGAATCAGCAGCAAGTACACTTCTGCCGCCGTCTGTAGTGATGCCAGCCCGAACCGAATCCGTCAGCACATCTTCAGCAGCTGCAGTGAATACGCCAGCGCAACGAGTTTCGCTATCTCCCGAAGAAGCGGCCGAAGCCCGCCACATGCTGGCCACACGTCTGAAGAACGGTGCCGCAAAACAGGAATTCACCATCCAGTTATCCTCTGGCCATCCGAGAACCCTTTATATCTTTTCTGATCCTGAATGCCCTAACTGCAGGATATTCGAGCCGACCGTGCAGGCCCTCTCCGCGCAATACAATGTGGAAATATTTCCGGTCACACTGATAAGAAAAGCCCGCACAGCAGAGCAAGTGGTCCCATTACTGTGCGCACCGGCAGCAAAACGCGCCGATATGTGGCGCAGCATTTTTGATATTGGTGCCGGTATGCTGAACCCGACCGCTAAATCAGAACCGAAGCCAGCTTCCTGCGAAGCAGGGCAGAACGCTTTGGCGCGTAATGATATGGCCTTTGAGCTCTACCATCTCCCGGGCACGCCGACCGTTATCAGCGATGACGGCCGCATGATCCCGTTGCAGGCAATGACCAGCGATGCCGCACTGCAGGCCTTCCTTAACAACGCCCAGTAAGGAGCTAGCAATGGATTTAAAAGGACGTCACGGGCCGGTAGGAAATCAGCTCATAAGCCGACAGGTACAGGGCAGACTGGCTGAACGGTTAATGCTGGCACCGTTTACTGTGCAGTTTTTATTGGTATCTTCCCTCTTGTTCGGCGTGATATGGCCGGCAACCCTCCTGTTATCCCTGCCCTTCAATATTATCCTGCTGGTCGCGTTCAGCGATCAGCGCTTTCGTTTACCGCTGCGTATCCCGATGGACGTTGGTGGGTTTGATTTGTCTACAGAACGCGAATTGAGCTGGAACATACCGCTGCTGAACCTGAATCTGCCTAAGATTGTCCGTGGGGAAGCGGCCGGTACACTGTGTCTCGGCGTTGGCCGTGGTCGTGACCGGGGAAAAGAACTGTGGCTTGAAACCTCTGATGCTCTGCGTCACATGCAAATCATGGCCACCACTGGCGGTGGTAAAACAGAAACGCTCTATTCTCTTTACCTGAACTCACTGTGCATGACCCGTGGCTGTTGTATTTCCGACGGGAAGGCACAGATTGATCTCGCAGTAGCCACCTGGTCAATGGCACGGCGTTTCGGTCAGGAAGACGACTGGCATGTGCTGAGCTTCATCACCGGCAATGATGACCGGTTTAAAAAACTGATGCTCGGAGATAAGTCCCGCCCCCAGTCAAACAGCACTAATCCGTTTGCTTACGGTAGTCCGACATTCATCATTCAGCTGATGGAATCACTGTTGCCGGCGGGGAACGGCAGCGATGAAGGCTGGAAAGACAAAGCGCGCGCCATGATGAATGCCCTGGTTTATGCCCTGTGTTATAAGCGCGCCCGCGATAATATTATGCTGACACAGGCGGTTATCCAGTCTTACCTGCCACTGGTGAAATTCGTTGGCTTGTATCGGGAAGCACTGAACGACGGGTGGCATGAAGAAGGTTACAAGCCGATGGAGAACTATCTGGCTAACCTCGCCGGCTTTGACATGAAGCTGATAAATCGTCCATCCGACTGGGCGCAAGGCGCACTGGATCAGCATGGATACCTTATCCAGCAGTTCACCCGCATGCTCAGCATGTTTAACGACACGTATGGCCACGTTTTTCCGAAAGGCGGCGGCGACATCGATATGCAAGATATTCTGCACAACGATCGCACTCTGGTGGTACTTATTCCCGCCCTGGAACTCTCTGACAACGAAGCAGCCACGCTGGGAAAGCTATATATCTCCGATATCCAGATGAATATAGCCAAAGACCTAGGGAACAAGATTGATGGCTCTCCGGAACACACGTTGACGGTGAAAAAATTTGCCAGCAAATTTCCCTTCATGATCATCTGCGATGAGGTGGGTTATTACTTTGCCCCGGGTCTGGCCAAGCTGGCCGCACAAATGCGAAGCCTGCGTTACATGTTGGTTATCCTGGCACAGGATATTCAGGCCATGCTCAAACACGGTAAAGAGGTACATTCCGTGAATGCAAACCTGGGCACTAAACACTTCATGAAAACCGAAGATACGGAAGACACGTTGAAGATGATCCGGGCCGTCGGTGGTACGGGCCAGTATGCCGAGCAAAGAACGATGGATCGCACAGGTATGGGGAGCTATCAGGACGTCGATAGAGTGGAATTCCGCGATCGGGACAATATCCAACTGTCGGAACTAAAGGCTTTAAAATCTGGCGAAGGCATCATCGTATTTGAAGACCAGCAGATACGTAGTAATTCGATATACATCCCTGATGATGAAAAAATCTCAAAGCTGAATGTGAAAATTAACCGGTATGTACCTATTCGGCATCCCGACTTCAGTGACCTTTGCCGTGAACTGCCTGCAGCTGCACGCCGGCGTCCCGTCTCTCAGGAACGTGTCTCTCATATCCTGGATATCTGCCGCTCTACCGTTCCCGGGGAGTGGAACAGCCAGCTGAATGCCCGCATAGCTGACAAAACCCTGATGGCTCTCACCACTCTGGCTGCCGATCTCGATAACCGCGATGACGTGATCTACTCCCCTGAAGAACGGGGGATTTTGTTGTTTGAAACCGCCATCGATGCGCTGAAAGAAACGGGAGGACGCTATCGCTGGCTGAAAGAGCAGGAAAATATCCGCATATCGAAGAAACGGATTGAAGAAGCACACCAGAATAATACCAGCGTGCAGGGAGCCCCGGAATCTGGCCAACCACAAAGGGCACCATCCCCGCCAACGGCACATTACGATACTCAGGACGCTTATTATGAAAATTTGGCAGACCAGTCCTTTGCTGATGATTTTGATAACACAACCGAACATCTTACCTACTGAAATAAACACTTCCCCGCCAGCTCCTCCAACCGCTGACTAAACCATTAGCTCAATAAGCTCAATTTTTAAATCATTAAGGAATGAAAATGACTATCCGTACATTACGGTCAATTACTTTGGCCGGCGTTCTGCTTTTGGCTGTCAGTTCTGCCGTTGCAACCCCGACGATCGAGGCGGGTTTCTCACCAGAAGGCAGTGCATTACGACTGGTGCTGGGGACCATAGATGATGCCCGGCAGAGTATTCGGCTGATGGGCTATTCCTTTACGTCACCAGAAGTAGTTAAAGCGCTAACGAATGCGAGGCGTCGGGGAGTTGATGTAAAAGTAGTGCTCGATGAGAAAGGCAATAGCAGTAAAGCCAGTGTGGCAGCAATGAACCTGCTGGTTAATGCCGATATTCCTGTCAGGACAGTTAACAGATATAAAATTATGCACGATAAGGTTTTAATTGTTGATAATCAGAGTGTTGAGGTAGGTAGCTTTAATTATAGCAGCGCGGCGGCACGGTCCAATTCAGAGAATGCTCTGGTCGTGCGCGAGATGCCTGAGCTGGCTCAGACGTACCTGGCTCACTGGCAGTCCCGCTGGGATTTGGGAACAGACTGGAAATCATCCTATTAATACAGAGGAAAGCCGCCCCGAAGGACGGCTACCTGGCTTACTTGCCTGCTGCGTTGATGGTCACAGTAATTGAGTTGTTGGAGATACTCCAGCCCCCTTCCCCGTGAGACAACAATGCACCAGAAACAATGAGCACAATACAAAAGTACCGTTTCATTGCGCGGTCCTTGCTCAGACCGCTTCACGCTAACATCACTGGAGATACCACCGTGAAAACAAGCACTGTTACGCGCTTGCGTTTACGGCCGTTGGATACCCTTTCCCTAGTCCAGTGCCCGCTTGCTAAGGCGGCGGAAAGGCCCGGTGATATTGTACACATCCCATATCCAGACACGACAAATTTTGTATAGTACCTCTTGACACCTTTTGTATAGTCGCCCAATATATGAACACTGTTACGCGCTTGCGTTACGTTAGTAACCAAAGCCCTGCTGGAAAGGCCGCTAACCTGACCAGCACAAAAAAACCGCCACTATGGCGGTTTTTTTGTTTCTGCAGTGTATCGAGCAAGGCTAATAGTCTAATCGTCAAGGTGCTTCTTTCTAACCTGCAACACCGGTGCCATCATCAAGATGAGAATACCGGAAGTGACCGCCACGATGGCAAGCGAAATATCCCCGACAACTCCCTCCCTGAAATTCCCCCATACAACTGCAGAAACCAGCCAGACCAGTAAAACCCACGCCAGACAAATATATTTTTTGTGCAGAGGGAGATCCAACAGGCCGCACCGTGCATATTGTTCCGCCAGCGCCGCTTTCTCTGATGCTTTATCAAGCACTTTGCGCACAGCGATGATATCGATAACCTTCCTGTGAAAGGTATCATCCTCGGAACAGTAACGCTCATTCTTAAGAAGCACATACAACGCAGGCAGATCTTTTGGCCACTCATGCGAGATAGTGACACCGTAAGCTTTGAGTAATGGCAGCGCATAAGCGTAATGGCTGACTTTTTGCACGAACCTGTTATCAAGAACTGCCCAGACATCCCTGCCGCCAGCAACGCCGATAATGTAAACTTTGAGTCTCTCAGCTTCAGGGTAATGTTCGACATAAACCTGCGCGGGTACGTGCTCAATATCGTGAAACCGGCAGAAGTTAACCCGATTCTTTCCCTCTCCGGGCAGAAATAGCCCCAACTCAGGTTTATACGTATAACCCGTGCTGCTTATCCCACGTTCTGATGTAATACGGGAAATAATTTCGTTTTTCTCTCTGGTCGGCTTGTCATTGTCAGGCCACCAGTTCCAGCTGCAGCCGAGCGAATGAGCCACTGGTACCGCCATGACGGTCGCTTTTTGTGATGTTCTGTCCCGGGGTAGAAAGGGTATTATGTTATTAAAAAATCCACTGCCATTATATGGCTCATACTCCCCTCCTCCCATTGGTCCATGTAGGTCGTCCGGAATATTCGCCGGTGCTTTCTGGCTACCGTATCAATCTGAAATTTAAGGTCCACAAAGTCTCTGGCCGCCCTGACCATAGCAGGTGTCAGATATGACAGGTCGGCAGGTTTAATATGTTCATCCATGGCTGCTGAGTTCCTTTTTTTCAGCAGGAATAAATTATCAGCGTGGTTTGGGTGGCATATGTCGCCCTGGTGTGTTCATTGACTGGGCAGGCGAACTTTGTTGCACCTTCGGCGCATCATAACCGGCCATGCTGCGCTGTGCGGGGTGAGTCAATGGTACAGTTTTTCCTGACGACGCATTAAAGTGAGGAATGTACTGCATCGTACCCTGAACAAATGATTTATCGCCCCGGACTTCCACCTTCTCGCCACTTTTCTGGCCCGAAATATGCAAAGCCATCGCCAGATTTTTACCCTTCTCTGCCGGCACATCGGCAACCTCAATAAACAATCCGCGATCGAGAAGTACAGGTTTTCCACCTGACGAATACACCACCGCACCATCACGATTCACATGCGTATCATAGCCTCGAATATGAGATGGCTTAATATCATCTGCAGGCGCATAAAGAATGAAGTTATTGGAGATTGTCGCCGTGCGGTTCTTCCGCTTTTCGCGATAAGCCCAGCCACGCAGCTGCGAGATGGCTGCAGCATCATACTGCGTTGCCTGCACTTCCACCCAGGCACGATATGACAGCGGACGAGCATCTGGTCTCTCTTTCAAAGCCTTTCTCTCATCACGAAGCTGGAGACGCAGCGCAGCCATATCTTTCATCTTCTCAACTTCCAGCGCACGGAACATCAGTTTACGCAGCAGTGGATCACGTTCACTCAGGCGGACATTATTTTTACGAATGCGATAACTGGCCGACAGTTCACGGAATCGGGTCCGGGATTCATCAGCAGAAATTCCCGGCAGGACAAAACTGGTTTTGTATGCCTTGTAGCGGGAAATTAAATCCTGTCTTGCCTCTGCACGCGCATTACGACGTTCAGCTCTCGCCCCGTTATCGCGACGGTGAAGGCGGTTGTCATACTGCGAATAAATGTTCACTGTACTCAGCAATACTTCTTTACCATCCTTGTTAACTTCACGAACAATGGATGCTGGATTAAATTTCCCGAGCAATTCCTGCTGACAGCTCAGCGTCAGTTCCGGATGTAGATCGCTAGCCTTAACTGAACATTGCTCATCATTGGCAACGTCATAGATAGCGAGGCCCTCACCTTTCTTACGTAGCTCAAGCCCGGCAGCGATCAGAATGTCATGCACGTCATCCCAGCTGTAATCACTTTGCATAAACAAAGAATTCAGCTTCTCCCTGCAATTATCTACGGCATAAGAGAACAGACTTTCCTTGTCGCCAAAGTGCTCCATCTGTCGTGCAGCGGAAGGTGCTGATTTGTAAAACTTGCGGTTCCGGGAAATCGCACCGTCGCCATTAACCATGTAAGGTCCATTGTCATGCTTCCAGCCATTTTTCAGCTCCAGCTCACGACAGCAACGGTCAAGGGTAAAATAATCATTGTAGGGGGCGGCGACTTTGTAACTAGCCGGATTGACACGATTTACGGTCAGGTGGCAGTGCACATTATCAGTGTCATCATGTATGGCGAAAACATACTGATGATCTTCCATTCCCAGACGCTTAAGACAATACCTTGCTGACTCAAAAATCTGGTCAGGCGTCGGCCGTTCTGAGGTCGGCCAGGACAGGATGGCGTGGTAGACAGGGTCATTGCAGCGCGTGTTTTGCATGGCAACCATGTCCATTTCCGTAGACGAAGTCTCCAGTGAAAAACAGTTAGTTTCGCATATGACATTATCGCAACGCACCTGCTGGCGTCCGTCCGGGAACGTTGCGATAATATCCTGCGAATCAGGCAGCGCATTACGCGTCGCGTACCCAACGAGGTCATTAAAAATTTTATCTTCCGCCCGGGACTTACGAACAAACGGTTTCTCTGGCGAGAGCGTTTCGCTCATCTCCACATCATCACGCAGGATGGTGTAAGAGATAAGTTGTACGAAACTGGATTTACCGTCACGCCTTCTTTCAGCGACTACCGCAAGCATCTTAGTCCTCAGTATTGTTCAGGCTGTCAGCTCTGAACTTCATCAAAGCAACCTTTGTCGCAATCAGAGCGTCAGAAAAGTCTTTGCTTCTTTCCGTCGTCATAACACCGTCTTTCTTCATTTCACTGTAGAGATGCTTCAACAATCCCCCCAGCTTCAGTATCTCATTCATCTGCCGTGTGTCGCCTTTAGCCACAATACGGCGACCAAGAGCAGAACGCCGAAGAAACTCACCGGTAGACAGACCGGCTGATTTGGCACTGGCCTGTATCTGTTCTTTCTCTTCAGGGAAGCATCGCACGCTGCCCAGCAAAGCCGTTCTCTGGCGTTTCTCACTCTTACTCATCTTTAATCCTGCTTAACCGCTGAGGCGGGCACTGCAACTAGGGTGTCGGGACGGAGTCCTGACCAGGTCGTTTTGTGGGCCGACTGCGTGCAGGCGGTGCTACAAAACATACCCTGTCCCACGTTTTACTTCAATATACGCCATTATGGCCGATTTTCTTTGTAAAGTCATTACGCCAGATGTGGAATGGGGTCCCTTTGATTCCTGGGCGAACACGAGGGTATAATTGGAAAGTTGACTCTGCACAAAACACAAAAGGATATGGATATGGCTGCAAACAGCTTTTACACACAGGAACAGCTTGAACTGGCAAAAATGCAGCTCGCTGAATTACCTGATTTGAATGCATCACGAATGAAAGGAAAAGATGTACTTTCACACCTGAGAGAACAGCTTATCGAACTGTCTGTGAAAAAAGGTTATTCGGTGGCTGAGATAAAATCAGCGCTGGATTTGGCTGGGATAACTGTCAGCATAAAAGCAATAAAAGAGGCAATTGATACCGGTACGGCGAAAAGTCGCAAGAAAGCGGCTGTTCAGAAATCAGCAAATGCAAAAACGCCTGAGCAGGCAGAATCAAAATCATCCTGATAGCGACATTGCTGCTAATGTGATGTGTGTTATTTCACCGCAAAGGGGTCAATCCCCTGCGTGGTGAAACGCGCTGAAAATGGTGATCGGTTTTAAAAAAAAGCACATACAGCCCGACATATTATCGTCAGGCTGTGAACAAAAATCACCACTCGAAAAATTCTTCTCCCTCAATAGCATCACCATCACGATCGAACTCAATCATGTGGACATGATGTTTTTGTATCATCTTCAGAATGAATCTCCGCAAGGACTTGGACAGACCAAAATTTTTCAAGCGAAGAAGTGTTTTCTTACCGTTGTACAATGAAATCATCAAACCATAATCAGATTCTGCAACCCAACTGGCCGTTTCCCATGAACGTTCTTTCAGAATGACTGAATCTTCCAGCATCATATGCCCGATGCTACATACCAGACATTTTTTAAACTCGGGAGAGGTACTGTACATATCGATACCCTGTATTATGAATGACGTTAAAAAATTATCGTGCTCTTTGATAACCAGCCGGTTTAACGACTGGTTATCGGCTGTGATTAACTTTTCAGGTTCTTAAAGTTTTCCGCCATTTCCCACAGGGCGCGGTTAAGTTTGACGTCCCCTGCAATGCCATTAACGCGACGGGTCGTTGAGCGTTTGCCTTTCGCAGTGCGTCCGTTCAATCCGCCTTTAATAAGGTTTTCCTGAACTTTTTGGTAGGTTGTCCACAAATCAGGACTACGGTCTTCGTGACGGCGTGTGAGCAATACATCTTCAGCGGCCACCGGTATATGTGCGCCGTCATATTTGTAGTTCAGTGCGGTAGTCGCCAGCAGGTGCTGCTCATCCGGTCGCAACGTGATAGCTTTCATTTCTTCACGGGATTCAGCAACGCTGTCAAAGACGTTGAGCACCTCATAAGCGCCCTCAATGACCTGACCAACGACGTCTCCTTTGTGCGGGACACGAATATCACCGAACGTATCGCCACACACTAAACCATTCATGCATACAAAACGGAACATGCCGGGGATCATCTGATAACTGCTTGAACCATCGTGACTGTTAAGAAGAATAATTTCAGGCACTTCTTTACCGGCGATCTGCCCTTCTCTGCGCAGCCGCAGCATATGTTTTGTATGCTCACGTTTTCCCTGATCGCGTACACGCGTCTGACACCCAAAGAAAGGCTGAAAGCCTTCACTACGCAGCTTATCGAGCAGTGTGATGGTCGGGATATAGGTGTAGCGTTCGCTGCGAGACTCATGTTTTTCTTCTGAAAATACGCTTGGCACAAAGCGGGCAAGCTCATCATTGGTCAGCGGGCGGTCACGGCGGATCACATTGGCATTACCAAAACGGGAAGCTAAACGCATAGATATTTCTCCTCTCAGGTACGATTGCCTTACGGCTTCTTTACGGTGTCTCCCCTTTGTTGTGATGAAGGCGGGGAGCCCGTTGCTGTGACAAAAGACCGGAACGGGGTATCAGCTGAACGAACAGGGGCGACTTCGAGGCCGCAGCGCAAAGGCGTGAGGAACGAGCGACTGCG
>NZ_JYDG01000087.1:0-9958 GCF_003263545.1 Rahnella sp. AN3-3W3 | reverse complement strand
CCCTTCGCAGGGGAGGGAGTCGCCCCAGCCAGTCTTCACAATTCTTACGCATCCTCGACAAGAACGAACAGAAACTGTCATTTCCCCGTCACATTCCCCCTTTACGCTCACCCCCACAAATAAATCCCAAAGAGGATAGTACCAACCATGATCATTCCAGCTCATACCGGCGGGAATGCGCCTGCGCGCATGTCTTCTCCCCCTGCCATCGCTATTCATCAGGTGTCCCATTTCTTTGGGAGCAACCCGGTACTCAATCATGTCAATTTATCCGTGCCGGAAGGTACGATCCTCGCCCTGCTTGGCCCTTCGGGCTGCGGGAAAAGCACGCTGCTGAAAATGCTGGCCGGGCTACTCCATCCCGCGTCGGGGCAGATCAGTTTCGATGGCGAAATCGTCGCCAGCGGGAAACTCAGCG
Organism: Rahnella sp. AN3-3W3; assembly: GCF_003263545.1. NCBI lineage: Bacteria > Pseudomonadati > Pseudomonadota > Gammaproteobacteria > Enterobacterales > Yersiniaceae > Rahnella > Rahnella sp. AN3-3W3. The sequence continues at coordinate 9,540 of NZ_JYDG01000087.1, read as the reverse complement.
TGCCGCCGGAAAAACGCAATCTCGGGATGGCGTTTCAGGATTACGCCCTGTGGCCACACATGAACGTGCGCCAGAACGTCGCGTTTCCGTTGCAAATGCGCGGGATCCGTGGCGCGGCTCAACACGAGAAAGTGATGGCCGCGCTGGAACGCGTCGGGCTGGCGGATTTTGTCTCGCGCCGCCCTTCTGAACTTTCCGGTGGTCAGCAGCAGCGCGTGGCGCTGGCACGGGCGATTGTCGCCGAGCCGCGTATTTTGCTGTTCGATGAACCGCTGTCGAATCTTGACCGCGACCTGCGCGAAAGCCTGTGCGAGGAGATGGCGACATTGTTGCGCCAGCTCGGCACCACGGCGGTGTATGTCACCCACGATCAGCACGAAGCTCATGCACTCGCTCACCGCATTGCGCGCATGGACAAAGGCACCATCGCCAGCATTGACCAGATTGACCCTTCCGTTGTTTCACCTTTTGTTGCTTAACCTTTGATGGAATGAAAATGATGAACCGCACACACAACACACAGACAAAAACGTTTTCCCGTACCAAAACAGGCGTAATGACAGCAATGACTCTTTCTCTCGCAATGGCAGCCGGCAGTGCTCAGGCACTGACGCTCTACACCGCCGGGCCGGGTTCACTGGCAAAAAAACTGGCAGCTGGCTATGAAAAACAAACCGGCGTAAAAGTCGATGTGTTCCAGGCAACAACCGGCAAAGTCATGGCGCGGCTGGAAGCTGAACAGGCGAATCCGCGCGCGGACGTCTTAATTTCGGCGTCCTGGGATACCGCAACCGACCTCGAGCAACGTGGCTGGTTGCTGGAATATCAAAGCCCAAATGCAGAACAGGTTCCGGCACAATTCAAAACGCCGTATTACGTCGCGCAGGGTATTTCCGCGCTGGGTATCGTGTGGAACACCAAAAGCGGTACTACCGAACCAAAAGACTGGGGCGATTTAGCCAAACCAGAATTCAAAGACAAAGTCACCACGCCGGATCCGTCGCTTTCTGGTGCCTCGTTAGATTTGCTGATCGGGTTACAAAATGCGCATGCACAGCAGGCCTGGAAGCTGTTTGAAGATTTGAAAGCCAACGGCATGATTATCGCTGGTCCGAATGCGCAGGCGCTGACGCCGGTATTGCAGGGGGCGAAAGCCGCGGTATTCGGCGCAGTGGATTATGTGTCTTATGGCAGCGTGCAGGACGGTGAATCCGTTAAAGTGATTTTCCCGAGCAGCGGCACGGTTATCGCGCCGCGTCCTATGATGATCCTCAAATCCAGCCAGCAGCAGAAAGAAGCCAAAGCATTTATCGATTACGCGCTCTCGCCTGAAGGCCAGAAACTGGTCGCCGATGCGTGGCTGATGCCAGCACGCACGGACATTGATGCCAGACGTCCCTTGTTTAAGTCATTGAAGTTGCTGCCAGAAGCCTCACAGGCTTCAGCATCCCGTAAAGACGTTCTCGAGCGTTTTGCGAAGCTGTTCGGCCAGCAATAATCCTTTCACGGGCTGTCGCCAAAACAGCCCGCTTCTGAGATTTGATCAATGAATAGAAACGCTTTTTTACCGGGCGTAACGGGCATCGCGCTGCTGTTACTGGTCGCCGTGCCGGTGGCATTTGTGATCTTGCAGGCGGTTTTTCCGCATCTGGATACCGGCAGTTATTCGGCGCCATTCAGCACATTTACCCGTGTTTTTGGCGAACCTTCGTTGCAGGCACTGTTTGCCACCACGCTGAAAGTCGGACTGGGCGTGGCGTTATGCAGCGCGCTGATCGGCGTGCCTCTGGGCGCGCTGCGCGGATTATTCGCCCTGCCCGGCGCCGTTCTGTGGGATGTGGTTTTTCTGATCCCCTTTTTAATACCGCCTTATATCGCTGCGCTGTCGTGGATGCTGGCGCTGCAAACCAACGGTTACGTACAGCAATTGCTGCCGTGGCTGAATCTCAATGATTTTCTGTTTTCACTGCCGGGTATGGTGGCAGTGATGACGCTCAACGTTTTTCCGGTGGTCTATTTTGCTGTCTCGCGCAACATGGCCGCCAGCGGCAGCCGTCTGGCGGATGTGGCGCGTATTCATGGCGCAGGACCCTGGCGGGCATTTATCCGCATCACGTTGCCGATGGCCTTACCGGCCATTGCCTCCAGTCTGCTGCTGGCATTTACCCTGTCGATAGAGGAATACGGCGTGCCCGGTGCGTTAGGTTCGCGAAGCGGCATTCTGATGCTGACAACCGGTATCGAACAGCGGCTTGCCGACTGGCCGATTGATATGCCGGGCGCTGCGGTGCTTTCCCTGCTGCTGGTGGCGATCGCACTTTGTGCTTACAGCGTACAACGCGCGGTGCTGGCCGGTAAAAATGTCGAGAGCATGACCGGTAAACCGGCTGATGTGACACAAAAATCGCTGGCAGGCTGGACGCTGCCGGTGATGGCGTTATTTACCGTCGTGGCGTTGATTGCGGTGGCGCTGCCGATTATCTCCACGCTGGTAACGGCATTTTCCGGCACCCTTTCCGGCGGACTGACGCTTTCCAATTTCACATTACGGCACTTTGGCAATCTGTTTGCTGCGCATAGCGATGCGCTCGGTGCGCTGTCGACCAGTCTCAGTCTGGCGCTGGGCACGGCACTGATCGCCGGTGCGACGGGATTTCTGGCGTCATGGCTGGTGATGGCACGCAAAATTCGCGGGGCGGCGTTGATTGACGGACTTTCGCTTTTTCCGGCCGCGCTGCCGGGTATCGTGGTTGGTGTCGGGCTGATCCTGGCCTGGAACCGCAGTTTCTGGCCCGTGACGCCGTATAACACCTGGGGGATCCTGCTGTTGTCGTATTGCTGTCTGTTGCTGCCTTATCCGGTGCGGTATGTCAGCGCGGCGCTAAAGCAGATTGGCGGTAATCTCGATGCGGCGGCACGGGTACACGGCGCGACTGCCGCGCAGGCATTGCGGATGATCCTGCTGCCGCTGGTGTTCCCGAGTTTACTGGCATCAATGATGATGGTCTTTGCAGTGGCGTCGCGTGAACTGGTGACGTCGCTGCTGCTGTCCCCGGCAGGTGTGCAGACGGTTTCTGTGTATGTCTGGCGGCAGTTTGAACAGGGTTCGGTAGGCGACGGGATGGCAATGGCGTCGATTGCCGTACTGCTGAGCCTGACGCTGATGTTAATCGCATTCAGGCTACAGCAGCGTCAGACGTCTTAACTTTCCCGCTGCGCTTCACGGCGCGGGCGGTCGCCAGACGGGATTAGCAAACCTGCGGCGACCGCCAGCACTGAAACCACCGCCGACACCACGAATACCCAGTGCAGCGAAGCGGCCACGCTGTCGGTCAGCATATTCAGCTGTCCTGAGTCCATCGCGCTGCGCGTGGCTTTTTCCATCAGCTGCTGAACCGGGTCGTTCACCTGTGGCAGCCGGTATTCCAGATTAAGATTCAGCGTCGCGCCCAATACCGCCGTGCCGATGGCTGAGCCAAGCATCCGCGTGAACAGCGTCGACGCGGTAGCAATGCCGCGGATCGCCGGTTCTGCGCTGTTCTGCACTGAAACGATAAATGTGGTGTTAGAAAGCCCCATGCCTGCGCCGATAGAAAACGCCGCGATACGTGCCATCCACAATCCCGACGACGGCGAAAGCAATAACAGCGCCAGACTTCCGCCCACCAGCAGCAATCCGCCCGTCACCGCCGTGGTCCGATACGACGTTGCCTGCATCATGCGGCTGCTGAACATGCTTGCCAGCGGCCAGCCGATGGACATCAGCGCCAGCGTGGTGCCCGCCTCCAGCGGTGTTCCGCCGAGAACGCCCTGAACGTAAGTCGGCAGAAACGCGCTGATCCCCATCATGGTCGCGCCGATAATCAGACCACCGACATTACCGGCAATAATCACTTTGCTGTCCCACAGCGCCAGCGGGAATAAAGGTTCAGGCGTTTTACGCTCCTGACGCACCAATAACCCGCCGTTGACAACAGCAAACGCCAGCAACGCCAGCGCCCAGTAGCCCAGGGCTTCGGCCTGTAACAGCGCCAGTAATAAGCAAGCAACGGCGAGCGTGAGATAAGCGGTCCCGGCCAGATCCAGCTGATGCGGTTTACGCTGACCGTCCGGCGGCAGGTATTTGATAAGTATCGCCATCGCCACCAGGCCGATGGGCACGTTCACCCAAAACACCACCGCCCACGGAAAATGGGAAACAATAAACGCCCCCATCAGCGGCCCGACTATCGCCGAAACGCCCCAAACGCTGGACAAATACCCCTGCGCTTTCGCCCTTTCCTGCGGACCGTAGACATTGGCAATCAGCGTCGTGGCAATGGGCGTAATGGCGCCAGCGCCCAGCCCCTGCAACGCGCGAAAACCGATCATCCAGCCCAGCGACGGCGCGAAGCCGCACAGGACTGAACCAATAAGAAATAAGGTAGTGCCGATGAAAAACATTTTCCGGCAGCCGTACAAATCCGCCAGCCGCCCGTAAATGGGCACTGTAATCGCCTGTGTCAGAAGATAGACGGCGAATACCCAGCCAAGCAGTGAAAAACCACCGAGGTCACCGATGATGGTCGGCATCGCGGTCGCGACAATGGTCACTTCTACCGCGGCCATAAACATCGACAACATGCAGGCAATGAGGATCAGCGGACGGTGGGAAGATTTAACAGCAGATGTTTGGACTTCAGAATGATTGACGGCCATGTTCTTTGTTTTCTTAAGAATTGTGTTGATGAATGCACTCAGGCAGATTTCAAATTATAGACGTAAAAAAGGCTCCGGGTTTTGCACTCAGAGCCTCCGAACTGGCGAAATTTTGTGACAACGTCACCGTCAGGCGCGGGTCATTGTTTTGAGATTGAAGCTGGACAGGTCAATAAACTTCGCCATATCGCGGCTTTCAGCGCGGGGTAAATACGGAATTTCTCCCAGAAGCGGTGCTGAAATATTGGCGCTTATCGCGTCAATTGTTTCCTGATAGTGAGCCAGGCACGGATTAATGCGGTTCGCCACCCAGCCAATCAACGGTAAACCATCAGCAATAATTGCCTGCGCTGTTAATAATGCATGGCTGACGCAACCTTCCTGAATACCGACCACTAATACCACCGGCATATTTTGCTGGCGTACCCAGTCAGAATAAAAAAGATGCGGAGTAATCAATGTTCTCCAGCCATCACATCCTTCAACAACCACTGAATCCGCCTCTTCACGCATGAAATTAAGGCCATTGGTCATTATTTCAAACACATTTCCGGGGATCTGGCTGGCATAAATATCTTCATCCGCCAACGCCAGAGGGGTTATTTTATTAAAAGGATAAGAAATAGAAGATGACTGCTGGAGAGTTACCGCATCTTTATTTCGAACCCCGTCGGCCAACTCCTGGCTGCCAGTTGCAATAGGTTTATAGCCTAAAACGCAGCGGTCCTGCGCGGCTAAGGCCTGAAGCAAGGCACGTGTGACAATGGTTTTACCTACACGGGCGTCCGTACCCGTGACGAAAAAGTGCGTTAACATGGAATTCAGGCTCCGGGATCTCTCCGTCTTATTGAAAGATAGTCTCCGGTAAGAAAACATCGCAGGAGACAAAGTATCGACAGAAAGTCTAGGCGATGAGAGATGAGAGCGGTTTGCGTTAGCGCAATGTTTTGTCGACTCGGTGAGCAAAAAAGCCGGAAGGCTTATAGCTATTTTATTAAGATAAACAGCCTAACGTTATATAAAACTTAGCCTTGCAGTAATTTTATTATCAGGGAGCCGCTGTATAACGCGTCTTTGACTAATGCCGCACCGGGCATAGTTCCCTGATTATAGAATTGCGTCGATTCGAGTTTGATATTCTCGCTATATGCAGGAAGTGACTGCTGCTGAATACAGGACATTATCGCGGGATGGAGAATATCCTGAGATAAATTAAGCGGCGAGCCGATCAGCACTTTTTCCGGATTAAACAGATTCACCATGATCGCGAGAATTCGCCCTACGCTCTGACCGACGCTGATAATCACATCGCGCGCCAGCTGATCGCCACGGTTAGCGGCGTCGCATACGGCCTCAATGGTCAGCGAAACCCCATGCAGTAAGCTGGCTGGAACCGGTACCGTCAGACGCTGACGTACAAGTTCGAGAATACTGTCCGTGCTGGCCACCGTTTCCAGACACCCATGATTGCCGCAATAACAACGCCTGCCGTAAGGATCCACCTGCGTATGACCAATTTCCGCCACACTGCTGCTACCCGCATGCAGAACCCGTCCGCTGGTGATCACGCCCACACCGACATTGTGATCAATCACTACCTGAACGACGTTTTTACAGCCACGGGAGGCGCCATAAAGTGACTCCGCCAGCGTCCACGCACCGATATCGTGCTGCACATAAACCGGCAGACCGGTATGTACGGAAAGCGTGTCGCCAAGCGGCATATCAAACACGTCATGGTAAAACGGCATACGGTGAACAATGCCCCTGCGTGCATCTATCATCCCCGGCAGGGTAATGGCGATGGCGGTAAGGCGTTCGAGTTTGCGCTGATGACGGATAAAGAACTGATCGATTTCAGAGATAATACGTTTGAGCAGCGGTTCCGGAGCCTGAACCGGCAATGGCAGCACTTCTTCCACCACCAGTTTACTGCTCAAATCCCGCAAACCTAAGGTCACGGTTCCGGGACTGATACGGGCAGAAAGGTAGTGCCAGGCCTGCGTATCCAGCGCCAGACCAATGGCCGGACGCCCGCGACTGCCGGGATCCTGAAACTCCGTTTCCAGCACCAGATGAGCCTGTAACAACTCGCGGACAATCTTGGTGATACTGGCCGGAGCCAGTTGTGCTTTTTTCGAAAGCTCGATACGCGAAATGGGACCAAACTGATCTATCAGGCGGTACACAGCACCGACATTGGTTTGTTTAATCTGGTCGATATGTCCTGGTTGCCCGTCGGGGATCACTCAAGGAACTCCTGTTATTTTCGCGCTTCAAAATAAAGATTAGGGGTATGTTGGAGTTTTTGTTATATGTCGTCAACTATTTGATTAGTTATGTGATTTGGTGCACAAATTGCGTGAAAAGACCCTCAGAATTGACTGGAAAAACAGCATGTTCTGTACAAGAAGTCCGTCAGTCATCGTGGAGCAACAATGCCATAAACGCGCGGGTCGCTGCCGTAAGAGGACGTGTCGCATGATTCACCAGCCATAATTGCGTTGTGCCATGCAAATTGCCAAAGCGCAGATAGCGCACGCCCTCCACCTGAATCCGCAAATAAGACGCGGGTAAAATCGATACGCCCAGCCCTGCCGCCACCAGGCCGATAATCGTCAGAGGTTCCCCGACTTCCTGGGTGATAAACGGCGTAATGCCCTGCGCTTTCAACTGCCCGAGAATATCGTCGTACAGCGATGTACCGACATCTTTAGAGAAGAACACAAATGGCTGATCGGCCAGATGCTGAAACGTCAGTTCGCCCTCGGCCAGCGCGTTAAGCGGATGGTCTTTATGGACTACCGCAATCAGGGGTTCAGTCAGTACCAGATGATGTTCCAGCTCCGGCGGCAGCTCGCCGTTGCGCATCATCCCCAGATCCAGTTTTCCTTCCAGCAGCGGTTCGATTTGCTGTTTACTGTTGAGCTGTTCGATGCGGATATTCACGTCAGGATACGTCAGGCGAAACCGATGCAACGTACTTGAAACCCGGCGTAAAAACGGCGCCGAAGACGTCAGCCCGAGTGTCAGATTCCCGGATTCCCCGCGGTGAATACGCGCCGCCTGCGCCGAGGCCTCATCCACACGTTGTAAAATCTGACGCGCTTCTGACAGAAACACCTGACCCGCCTGCGTCAGGCGCACGCTGCGGTTACTGCGGTAAAACAGCGCCGCACCGACATGCGCTTCCAGCGCCTGAATTTGCTGGCTCAGCGGCGGCTGGGAAATATGCAAACGCTCCGCCGCCCGGCCAAAATGCAGTTCATCCGCAACTGCGATGAAATAACGTAAATGACGCAGCTCAATGTGACTCATAACGATGTCCGGTTGTTCCTGATTGATACTTTAAACGTATCGTTTTCGATAAATTAATATATTAGACAATACAAAGACCGCTGTTAAAATTTTCATACATTTTAAAATTTAGTTTTACAGCCTATCGTATTAAGGATTTCCAGTGAAAACCTCCCGGCGGATTTCCGCTGCACCTGCTCAAGATTCTGTTAATGACGACGAATTAAATCCTGACTCGCCTGTCGCCCGCTCCGGTCTGAAAACTCCTTTTATCAAACGTGGTACACCGCAATTTATCCGCGTTACGCTGGCTCTGTTTTCTGCGGGTCTGGCGACATTTGCGTTGCTGTATTGCGTTCAGCCAATTTTACCGGTGTTGTCTCATGATTTCGGGATTTCACCAGCCACCAGCAGCCTGTCGCTGTCATTATCGACCGGTCTGATGGCAATCGGACTGTTGTTTACCGGGCCGGTTTCTGACGCCGTCGGGCGAAAATCAGTGATGGTGGTGGCGTTACTGCTCGCCGCAGGCTGCACGCTGGTTTGTTCCTTTATGCAGAGCTGGGACGGCATTCTCATCATGCGCGCGCTGATCGGTTTATCGCTCAGCGGTGTGGCAGCGGTAGCAATGACTTATCTGAGTGAGGAAATTCACCCGAGCGTGGTCGCCTTCTCGATGGGTTTATACATCAGCGGGAACTCGATCGGCGGCATGAGTGGCCGTTTAGTCAGCGGCGTGCTGACCGACTTTTTTTCCTGGCGTATCGCCGTCGCGGTCGTCGGTTTCTTCGCCCTCGCCGCCGCGATTATGTTCTGGCGCATTCTGCCGCCTTCTAAGCATTTTCGCGCAAGCTCGCTCAAGCCCCGCAAACTGCTGATCAACTTTAAGCTGCACTGGCGTGACAGCGGATTACCGTTACTTTTCGCCGAAGGTTTCCTGCTGATGGGCAGTTTCGTGACCATGTTCAACTACATCGGTTATCGTCTGCTTTCATCGCCTTATAACCTGAGTCAGGCGATTGTCGGGATACTTTCCATCGTCTATCTGATGGGGACTTACAGTTCGCCCAAGGCAGGCGTACTGACCGGTGTCTATGGTCGCGGCCCGGTGCTGATCGGCTCGACAGCCATCATGCTGCTGGGAATTTTGATCACCGCCTTCTCTCCGGTGTGGCTGATTTTCATCGGCATGATCCTGGTCACCGGCGGGTTCTTCGCTGCGCACTCTGTGGCCAGCGGCTGGATTGGCCGTCGTGCGCGTCGTGCTAAAGGTCAGGCTTCGTCTTTATATCTGTTCAGCTACTACGCGGGATCGAGCGTCGCCGGGACGCTGGGCGGATTTTTCTGGCATGCGTACGGATGGTACGGGATTACCGGGTTTATCAGTCTGATGCTGATTGTTGGCGTGGGTGTTGGGTTCCGGTTGATGCGGCTTTCTGAGGCAAAAGCCGCTTAATGCCATTTTGTGTGCAGAGGCCGCTGCAAAGGGGCGGTTTTTAAATTCACTTCGACTTTAAAATCAAAATCAACACCTTGGGTTGCCAC
>NZ_JYDG01000086.1:0-26352 GCF_003263545.1 Rahnella sp. AN3-3W3 | reverse complement strand
GTACAGGGCTTTTTGCTATGGGGAATCTGATGATGTTTGGACGTTACTTGCCCTGATTTTGGCATTTATTACTCCGCTTGTGCTCTGCCAGAACCCCTGTTAGTAATGAGTCAGATGATAAGCGCTGTATCCGACAGCTGCGCCTGCGATATCCCAGCTAAAATCTTTCCAGCTCCAGCCACTCCCACCTTCCCGGCTGTCATAAAGCTCTTTCGCCGCACCCAGTCCGACAGAAAACATCAGTCCGAATGAGCGGCTGCGTGCTTCATTCCATCCCTGACGATCACCATAGGCAGTTCCAGCTGCTGCTAATACTGCTGATCCCACAAAGTGCTCGGCCTTATCTTTGCCTGTCCATGCGTCATTCGCATAATGCGTGCAACTACTGCATCCCAATATCAGCGCGATAAAAGGAAGTCTGAGCGCTACAGATAATCTTTGCATAATAGGGTGGAATTCCAGATAAAAAAAAGCCCGATCACGATGATCAGGCTTTTAGTATAGCCAATTACAGAATTCGGCTGATGAGTCTGTCGATTCGTATCCGCCGTAAGCGTCGGATAAGCTTACGAACTTTGACCGGATAATTTGGAATGCTTTCCAGTTCCATATAGTGCGAAACCACATGCGTATGCTGGCGAATTTCTTCCAGCTCTTTATGACGCGCAGCGGCCATTTCTTTATGCGGATCGTGGATCAAAATGGCATTCTCAAGATCCAGACGCCAGGCGCGGGGATTGAGGTTATTACCGGTAATCAGTTGCCAGCGGTCATCTACCCACATGCCCTTCAGGTGATAGCTATTATCACCGTCTTTCCACAGACGGACAATTAACTGTCCGCTGTCAACAAAACGCTGTAAACGGCTCAGGAAGCGGCGCAGGTTAATTTCATACAAGTACGGTAAGGCACCTATGATTTTGAATGGCTGATCTTGCGGAATATAGAAATCGTTCGCGGTTTTATCACCCACGATAATTTCCACCTGCTTTCCACGGCGCAGCAGATGAATAATGTTGCGCGCCAGCAGGGCAGGCATATTGAAGTAAGGCGTACACAATGTCAGCTTATGTTCCGTGCTGGCCATAAGATGATGGATAGTCCGGTTCAGCTCATTTTGTTTGCCAAGACCCACAATCGGCGTGACGGCCAGTTCATCATTACCGGCGCTATCTTTAAAATGATAGCCACTGGTACGCAAGGTCTGGCGGAACTGACGTGTTTCGTTCTTGATCTCGATACTTTTTGGACGATCTTCGCGATCCAGTCGCTGTACGGCAGACGCGGTCAGGATCGACTTCTTCATAAAGTCGATCATTGTGTTGGCCAGCGCCGTATTCGTCAGTAACTGATAACGGTCATAACGATACTTTTCATGGCGATGCAGATAGACATCGTTAAGGCTCGCGCCGCTGTAAATGACCTGATCGTCGATCACAAAACCCTTGAGATGCAAAACGCCCAGCGCTTCGCGGGTATTTACGGGCACACCATATACCGGCACGGAAAGTCCGGGATGCTCTTTCGCCATACGACAATACCAGTCAGCATTGGTGTTTGCCGCTGCAGCGCCGATGCGACCACGCTGAGCACGGTGCCAGTCAACCAGCACGCAAATCTCCAGCTCGGGGCGACGCTGCTTGGCGTCATACAGCGCCGACAGCACATCGCGACCGCCATCATCGTTCTCAAGATAGAGCGCGACCAGATAAATCCGTTGGGTAGCGTTAGCAATGGCTTCGAGCAGCGTCGTACGGAAATCTGTCGGACAGTAGAGCGTTTTTACAGCATCAACCGTTTGGGGGAGTTTGGGTAGCTGAGCAAGGTGTTGTTGATGTTTATTACGTTTGAATTTTGACAACATCACAGTGCGCTTCTTCTCTCTTCATGTAATGGCTTTAGCGGCACAAACAGATATAGGTAACCGCACAATCGGTCGATAATACCATTAGTCCTGTCTGATGTGCGCATCTTTTGCCTGTTCATCGCGCAGGCTCACGGTTTCCTGCTACAAAATTCGGTTCTTTTCCAGCGTCAGGGAGAGGTTCACAATACCGTCCTGAATCTGAATATCGACGTCAAATCCCAGCTTTCTGGCCAACGTAATCATGCCGCGATTGTTGGGCATAGTAATACCGGTCAGACGTTGCAGCCCATGCTCTGCGGCGTAATTAATCATCTTATCCAGCAGGCGTCTTCCGAGCCCTAAACCTTTCAGGTCTGAGCGAACCAGAACCGAGAATTCGGCATCAGTATTATCGGGATCTGAAACCGCTCGGGTGACACCAATAATTTCACTTTTTTCATTAAGAGTATGAATAGCCACGAATGCCATTTCGCGGTCGTAGTCGATTTGCGTCATATTCGCTAAATCTTCATGTGTGAATTCGTTGATCTCACTGAAATAGCGATAGTAGAGATCTTCCTTCGTCACTTTCAGGATAAACGCTTTAAGCAGCGGTTCATCTTCCGGCAGTATCGGGCGAAACAATGCTTGCGACCCGTCTTTCAGTATAACGTGCTCTTCGAGTTCACGTGGATAAGGACGAATTGCCAGTCGTGACGGTGCGCCGGGCTTCTGTGCCGAAAGCTGCATTGAAACATCGAGCAGGCTGAGTTCATTGCCGGAAACTAGCAAAGGATGAATATCCAGACGTTCGATTTCCGGGCAATCAATAATCAGGTTCGACACGTTTACCAGCAGCTGACTGAGCGCCGGGATATCGAGAGGGTGCAACGCATTGCGCCCCCTGATTTTGCCGCTCTTGAGCGCCTGAACGACCTGATAGCGTGCCAGCGTCATGTTCAGCGGCGGCAGGGAAATCGCCGCCTGTCTTTCCGGAAGCCAGTCAGTGCCGCCCTCGGCCAGCATAATCAGCGGGCCGAAGACCGGATCCTGTTCGACCACCACGCGAAGCTCCTGTGAGCCGGGCCGGTTAGCCATGGTTTGCACCAGCAGCCCCTGAATTCTCGCCTGCGGAAATGCTTGTCTGGCGCGGTCAAATATCGCATTCGCCGCCTGTTCCACTTCGCTCGCGGTGCGCAGATATAGCATCACGCCCTGCACTTCTGAATTATGCGGGATGTCCGGAGAACGCAGTTTCAGCGCCACCGGATAGCCAACCTGACTGGCGATATGCACCGCTTCTGTGCTGTCACTGGCTATCCATGTCGGCAACACATTCATTCCGTACGCCTGCAAAATTGCGCGCACTTCATGGGTATCGAGCTGTGTGATGCCTTCAGCTAGTGTCCGGGCGATCAGTTGATGTGCCTGATCGGTGTTCTGTTCAAGATCTGCCGGAAGAGCCGGCGTTTCTTTCAGCTGTTTCTGGTTACGACGATATTCCACCATGTGCATAAATGCCGTCACCGTGCCTTCCGGCGTCCGGTAAGTCGGGATGCCGGCTTCAGTGAACAGTTTGCGGGCGTCCTGCGACGAAAACTCACCGCACCAGTTAGTCAGCAGCGTGATGTATTTACCTCGGGGATGCTGACGAACGGCTTCAATCAGGTGGCTGGCCGTCACGGTGCCATGTGCCGCCGCGCTGGGTGCGTGGATAACCAACACTGCGTCGTAATCTGTGCTGTCGAGCAGCGCGGTCATGACCGCCTGATACAGTTTGGGTGTGGCATCGTCGCGCAAGTCTAACGGATTGGCGGCGGTAATCGATGGTGGCAAAACGGCGCTCAGAGCGTGACGGGTTTCATCACTGAGTTTCGCCAGTTTGCCGTTACGCGAGAGTAACTGATCCAGTGCCATCGCAGCCGGGGCGGCGCCGTTGCTGATAATTAGTAAGCGCTCACCTCGCAACGGGCGCATATGGCTCAGCGTTTCGACCGCAGAAAACAGTTCGTGCGTATCCTGCACACGCAGTAAACCGGCGCGCTGGATAGCAGCATCATAGGCGGCATCCAGACTTAGAGGGCTGTTGAGCAGCTGCTGTGCCTGTCCGCTTCGACCGCTTTTGATCACCAGAATCGGTTTATTTCGTGAGGCACTGCGTGAGGCGGAAAGAAAACGTCGTGCATCGCTGATGTGTTCGAGATATAGCAGGATGGCGCTGGTTTTACTGTCGCGGGCAAGGAAGTCGAGCAGGTCATCGACATCAATATCCAGGCTGTCACCGAGAGAAACGAAATAAGAAAATCCCACGGCACGCTGTTGCGCCCAGTCGAGAATAGTATTGGCGACGGCCGCGGATTGCGAAATAAACGCCAGTTTGCCGGGAAGGATCGGTACCGGTGAAAAACTGGCGTTCAGTTTCTGCCACGGGGCGAGAATACCCAGACTGTTCGGGCCAAGCAGGCGCATCGAAAAGCGCTGAGCGCAGGATTTCAGATCAGCGAATTGTTGTGGCTGTGAGGAAAGCACAATCACTGTTTTGCAGCCGCGTTCGCCAAGCTGTTCGAGCAGGGCGAGATTGCGGTCAGCGTGCGTGCAGAGAATAGCCAGATCCGGTGACATCGGCAGGCTGGCGACATCCCGCCAGGTTAGTACGCCACATACGGCACGATAAGCAGGTGTGACCGGCAGCACCGGGCCATTGAATCCGCTGTCGAGCAGGTTGCGCATCATCAGATATCCGGCGCGGCCCGGCTTATTGCTGGCACCAATAACCGCGATAGATTCAGGTTGTAAAAGTGCTTCCAGTCCGCGCTGACTCATAACTTCTCCGGTTCATCATGTTCCCATGATTCTAGAGGCTTTCTTCGTTCTTTGCTGTGAGCTGATGCACCGGATGATGGGGTTTTCCGGCCAGATACTGGGTACGGAAATAGGTGAAGTGTCGTGACAGACCCGCAGAAGCGTCAACATCACCGGCTTTTTCCAGCAGGGCAGCGGCCACTTCCACGGTGCAATGCAGTTCCGGGCGCGAGGCTTCACGCAGGATATAGCCGGAGCTGGCGCTTACATCGAGTGAGAATACCGGCAGATTATCCAGATATGGGCTTTTGCGGAACATCTTGCGGGCTTCGTTCCAGGTGCCGTCGAGCATAATGAATAAAGGCGGTTTACTGCCTGCCGGGACTTCTGTAAATACCTGACGCGGTGGTTCGGCGAAAGAGGCCGGAAACACCACGTAAGCCTGACGTTCGGGATCGGCAATGGCTTCCAGCAGCGCCGGATCCGTTTCAGTACGTGACCACAGAAACGCCTGCGTATCCGGTAATACATCCGCGATTAACCGGCCGGTATTGCTCGGTTTCATTGGCTCTGTGTCAAACATCACCAGACAAAAACGGCTGGCAGCCTGATGGATTTCGCGCGTGGCGCAGATGCAGTTACGTGTGGGTAACAGGCAGGTCTGGCAGCGAATGGCCCGGGATCCGCGCGCAAGGAAAGGGCGGGTGGAACGGGCTAAGCGCTGCTCACGCAGGCGAAGAACGGCATTGTCTGACATAAGCATTCCGGTTAACGAAAAACGGCTATTCTAAACACCCGGTCAGGACAGGCAAGTGGCAACTGCGAATAACAGAAAAAGGCCCGTATTGTACGGGCCTTCGGCAGGGCTTTATAACGGCATATGCGTTACAATGATTCATTAAGCCAGTTGTTGAACGGGGCTTTAGGCATCGCTCCGCTTAACATATCGACCATTTTGCCTTCATTAAACACCATAATGGTCGGAATACTGCGGATACGGAACCGCGCGCTCAGTTCAGGTTCTGCTTCGGTATTAACCTTAATGAAACGGATCTTACCGGCGCGTTCCTGAGCCACATCTTCGAAAATTGGCGCGAAGTTAACGCAAGGGCCACACCACGGCGCCCAGAAGTCGATGACAACGGGCAAATCATCTTGCAGATATTTGTCCAGGGTAGCGGCGGTGGCGTGAACCACATCGCCTTCAAAAAGTGCGTGACCGCAGCGGCCGCATTTTGCGCCGTCGTCGATACGATCCTCAGGCAGGCGGTTGGTGGCCTGACAAGATGAACAAACCGTATTCATAAATAGCCTCTACATTGCTTAACGTGAGAAGGGTATCAACCACAAACCCGTTTTACCCTTAAAAGCGGTTAATAAAACGGCTGATATGTTACTTGTATGTTGTAAGTATGAGGGCGATACCTCACCTGAACAACGTGGTTTATTCAATGAATACGATAGTTTTAAGCTTTTGGTCCAAAGCCTGTGGCTTAGCTCACAGACATCAGGTAATCTTCGCGCCCTGCGCGTAGGTGGAGAGAAAAATGAACGATTCATTCAGTGGCAAGAACGGCAAAGTCAAAGTGATGTACGTCCGTAGTGACGACGACGGCGATAACCGCAATAACGATAAACGTCCTTCCAACAATAAAGGACGTCCGGGCGATAAACCTCGCCAGGGTTCCCGTCCCGACGATGCCCGCCGCAATGAGCGTCGTAGCAGCGACTCCCGTGGTGATTCCCGCGGTCCGGCTCCGCGTCGTGGCGATGATCGCCCGCGCCGTCCGGCTCGTGATGACGACGGCCCGTACTCTTCGCCGTGGAAAACTGTTTCACGTCCGCCGGCAGATGAATCTGTTCCGGATCACGGTGGTATCAGCGGCAAAAGCTTTATCGATCCTGAGCAGCTGCGTCGTCAGCGTCAGGAAGAAACCCGCGTGTATGGCGAAAACGCTTGTAAGGCACTGTTCGCCAGCCGCCCGGACGCTATCGTCCGTGCGTGGTTTGTGCAATCCGTTACCCCGCGTTTCCGTGAAGCACTGCGCTGGATGGCGGCAAACCGCAAAGCCTACCATGTGGTTGAAGATGACGAACTGGCGAAAGCATCCGGTACCGAACACCACGGCGGCGTGTGTTTCCTGATCAAAAAACGTCAGGGTCTGGATGCAGAAACGTATCTGCAAACGGCTCCGGCGAAAGACTGCGTACTGGCGCTGGAAAACGTCGGCAACCCGCACAACCTCGGCGGTATCATGCGTTCTTGTGCGCATTTCGGTATCAACGGGATGATGGTTCAGGATCCGGCTCAGCTGGAATCTGGCGCCGCAGTCCGTACCGCTGAAGGCGGCGCGGAACACGTTAAAGCCATCAGCGCGGATAACTTCCTTGAAGTGCTTGAAACCTTCCGTAACGCGGGATACACCATCGTGACCACGTCGAGCCATAAAGGTACGGCGCTGGGCAAAGCGCAGTTACCGGCTAAAATGGTGCTGGTGCTGGGTGAAGAAAGTGATGGTTTGTCTGACAGCGCCTGGCAGCAGGGTGACCTGAGCGTGTCAATCGGCGGTACCGGTAAAGTGGAAAGCCTCAACGTTTCCGTGGCATCCGGTATTTTGCTGGCAGAATGGTGGCGTCAGAACCAGGCGTAATCGCCCGGTTTTAGCCATAAAAAACGACGCGTAATGCGTCCGTTTTGCTTTCTGACATTCAGGGAATACCTGGATTAGTGCGCGCCACCGGCTCCGCCACCGCTGGTGAACGGCGGACGGGCGAACCAGATTAAGATCAGCAGCACCAGGAATGCGCCACCGGATAACCAGAAAATCTCATTGGCAGAGATGATCAGTCCCTGATTAGTGATTTCCCGCGCTATCCAGCCAGAA
This sequence comes from Rahnella sp. AN3-3W3, assembly GCF_003263545.1. Classification (NCBI taxonomy): domain Bacteria; kingdom Pseudomonadati; phylum Pseudomonadota; class Gammaproteobacteria; order Enterobacterales; family Yersiniaceae; genus Rahnella; species Rahnella sp. AN3-3W3. The sequence goes on along the minus strand of NZ_JYDG01000086.1, from coordinate 18,819 downwards.
GCCTGCTGATGGCTCATGCCCATCCCTTCCAGCTGCTGATAGGTTTGCGTTGCCGCCGGATTAAACGGCGTGATGTTTTCCGTCAATTGCGCGTGGTGCAGCGATTCACGGTTCGACCACATGGTGGTAGTGATCGACGTACCAATCGAGCCTGCCAGCGTACGGATAAAGTTCGACAAACTTGAAGCTGCCGCCATGCGTTCAGGCGGTAAACCGGACAGAATAATGGTCGTCAGCGGCATGAAGAAGCAGCCGACCGCGAAGCCCTGAATAAACTGCGGCCACGCAGATGCGCCAAAATCCATCCCCGGTTCGAACGTATAAGCACGCCAGAAGAAGCAGTAGGCATACATGATAAAGCTGAAGATCACCAGCTTTCGCATGTCCAGACGGTGCGCAAAACGCCCGATAATCGGCGACATCAGAACCGGCAAAATCCCCACCGGCGCGGAAGCCAGACCGGCCCAGGTGGCGGTATACCCGTAGACCTCTTGCAATAGCTGCGGCAGCAACACAATTGCGCCGAAGTAGAGCATGTAGGCCAGGCTGATACACAGCACGCCAATGGTGAAGTTTCGCGATTTAAACAGTGACAGGTCGACTATCGGATGGTCGTCGGTCAGTTCCCAGACCACAAGGAAACAGAGCGCGACCACCGCCACGACCGCCAGCACGATAATTTCCGTTGAGTTAAACCAGTCGAGTTCTTTACCCCGGTCGAGCATCACCTGTAATGCGCCAATGCCCAGTACCAGCAGCACTAACCCCACACTGTCGATGGGCCTGATCTGCGTCGCGGTTTCGCGCCCCTTCAGCGTTCTCAGCGTCAGGAACACCACCGCAATGCCGATCGGCACGTTGATAAAGAAGATCCAACCCCAGTGGTAGTTATCACTGATATACCCGCCCAGGATCGGCCCGCAGATCGGAGCGACGATCACTGTCATCGACCAGAGCGCGAGCGCGGTACTTCGCTTGGCCGGCGGATAGTTATTCAGTAACAAACTTTGCGAAAGCGGGATCAGCGGACCTGCCACCACACCCTGCACCACACGGAAGAAGATCAGCATTTCCAGACTGGTGGACATACCGCACAGCCACGATGCAATCGCAAACAGCACCGTGGACCACAGGAAGAGTTTGACCTCGCCAATACGTTTTGCCAGCCAGCCGGTGATCGGAATCGAGATGGCGTTCGCCACCCCGAACGATGTGATAACCCAGGTGCCCTGTGAGTTCGAGGCACCCAGATTCCCGGCGATGGTCGGGATCGCCACGTTGGCGATTGTCGAGTCCAGCACCTGCATAAAGGTAGCCAAAGACAAAGCCACCGTCATCCAGGCCAGCGGGGCGCCTACCAGCGGTTTATTTGCCACGAAGGCCTCCGGAGATTTTAGCCTGCATTGGCATGGATAACGTCAGCAATGATGGCGTTGACCGGCGCCAGATCCAGCGTCAGCGCGCTGGTCTGATACAGCGGTTCGCTACGGACTTTATTCGCCAGCACCAGACCATCACGGTTTTGAGTATCGACAGTCACCAGCGTGGATAAACCGATACGCAGCGGATGCTCAGCCACTTCCTGATCGTTAAGTTCGATACGAACGGGCAGACGCTGAACCACTTTGATCCAGTTGCCGGTAGCATTTTGCGCCGGTAACAGCGAGAACGCGCCGCCAGTACCCATGTCCATACCAACGACTTTGCCGTGGAATTTCACGTCATCGCCGTACATGTCACTGACCACGGTTGCCACCTGACCAATACGCATATTCGCCAGCTGGGTTTCTTTAAAGTTGGCATCGACCCAGATGTGATGCGCCGGAACCACCGCCATCAGGGAGGTTGTCGGGCTGATCTGCTGACCAATCTGTACGGCACGACGTGAGACAAAACCGTCAATCGGGCTGCGCACTTTGGTACGTTGCAGGGCAAGCCATGCGTCACGCACCTGAGCGGCGGCCTGCAGAACCTGCGGCTGCTTATCGACCGGCGTATCCAGAATCATCGCCTGATTAGCGTTGTATTGCTGAACGGCGACATCGTACTGCGCTTTCGCAGTATCGACAGCATCACGGGCGTGTTGCAGTTCTTCACGACCAATCGCATCGGCATTACCCAGCACGATACGGCGTTTGAGATCAGTCTGCGCCTGTTGCAGTTGCGTCTGACGCAGCGCGATATTGGCCTGATATTGTTTACCGTTGATGATCAACTGATGCGTCTGACGCACGCTGTTGGCCAGCGCCGTTTTAGAGCGTTCGAAAGCCTGCTCTGCATCGGTCGGATCGATGGTCACCAGCACGTCGCCTTTTTTAACAAAGTCGGTGCTGTCGAAATTGACGTCGGTCACGCTGCCCGACACCTGCGCCATAATCTGAACCTGATTACCGGCCACATATGCATCGTCGGTAGACTGGAAATGACGTAACACCAGCAGCCAGTAAAACAAGTAGGCGATGGCGATAATAATGAAAATCCCGGTTAACAAGAGCATCGCGACTTTGCGCGTTTTTTTCTTATTTTTCGGAGCTTGCGTCGTTGCCTGAGTTTCGGCATTTGCGCTCATGGTCTTCTCCACACTGAGTCTTTTATTATGATTTTTGGTCCGCGACCGGGGCCTGATAGCCACCCCCAAGCGCACGGATGAGGCTGATTTTTGACTGCATCAACTGACTGCTGGCGTTGAGTTGCGCCTGTTGTTGTTGCAGAAGCGCTGACTGGCTGCTTAACAGCTCATCCCGTCCGATGACGCCAGCGTTGTATCTTGCATCCGAAACGCGATACACCTCTTCCAGCGACTTAGCGGCAGAAGATGCCTGCTGCAATTGTTCCGCGCTGCTTTTCGAGACTGTAATGGCATCCGCAGTTTGCTGGATGGCGTTCAGGATGGTCTGGTTATACGACTCAACTGACTGGTCATATAACGCGGACTCTTCGCCCAGTTTGGATCGCAGTGCACCGGCGTGGAAAATCGGCAGCGAAATGGCTGGCGCGATATTCCAGGCTTTACTGGCTGCTTCAAAAAGATTCGGGCTGGTGCCGCCATAGTTGGTGGTCGTCAGACCGCCGAAGGCACTGATGGAAAGGCTTGGATAAAATTCTTTTTTCGCGGCACTGACCCGCTGGGAATAGGACTCCACCAGATCACGCTGTGCGGCGATGTCCGGGCGTTTACCCAGTAATTCCAGCGTCAGTTCGGCTTTAGGTGCCAGCGCTTCTGCCGGTGGCAATGCCACGGCGTGGAGGCCATTCATCGCATCCGGACCACGTCCTGCCAGCGCAGAAAGCTGATGTCTCAGCTGTTCAGTTTGCGATTTCAGGTTGATGATCTGCTGTTTGGCACTGTCGGCCTGAGCCTGGGTTTGTTGCGGGATTTCAATGCCATAGACGCCGGCCTGATATTGCGCTTTCCGCAAATCTGCCAGACGCTGGTTGTTATCCACTTCATGTTGCAGAACATCTTGTAAGGCAAGATTGGCCTGCAACTGATAATAGGCTGACGCCACCGAACTGGTCAGCGTCAGAGCGGCTTCAGCCTGTTCAGCACGGGCGGAATCCACCTGTGCTTTCGCGGCATTCACCTGATTGCGGTATTTACCCCACCAGTCAAACTCATAGCTCAGATTCAGCCCGAGGCTGTTGCTGCTGTCATAGATCGGCGCTTCAGGATAGCTGGTCAGGAAGGGCGGGATCGTGTTTTTTGCGACACGTTCACGACGCGTAGAACCATTCAAATCCAGATACGGACCATTGGCGGCATCGGCTTCTCCCATCACGCTTTGTGCTTCGCGCACGCGAGCGGCGGCCTGACGTAATGACGGCGAGTTTTGCAACGTCGTGGTCATCAGGTTATCCAGTTGCGGGTCATTAAGACTGCGCCACCACTGAGGGCCGAGGGTCAGGGAACTGACTTTTGCCTGCTGCAGATGAAGCTGTTGCGTATCCAGCAGCGACGACTGAGGAGCAATATTATTACTGGAGGCACAGCCGGCCAAAATCAAAACGGCAAACAGCGGCGTAAGCCTCCAGCGAGCTTGGAGTGACATGTGTAGTTTACCTGAACAGAAATTTAGAATTGTTGTAGTGCTGTTGCATCCATCTGATCAAGGCGAGTTAACAGTTTGCGGGTCAGGGTTTCTAACTGCTTCTGCTCATCTGCGTCTAAAGTTGACCAGAGAAAATGCAGACTCTTGTGTTGAGGCGGCAGTAACTTCTGGATAAAGGCTTCCCCGTCAGGCGTCAGGTGCAAATGCAGGCACCGGCGGTCGTTATCGCTTTCACGGCGTTCAATCCATCCGCGTTTTTCCAGCTCATCCGCAATACGGGTAGCATTAGTACGGGAAGAACCCAGCGCAGAACTGAGCTCAGAAGGCTGAATGCTGTGACTTTCCTGCGCATCCAGGGTCAGTAACGCCATAAACAGCGTTTCATTAATCCCTTGTGCTTTCAGCATTTTATTGCGGTTTTCAAGCAATTTACTTTGCATGTGCATACACAGGCGGGTCAGCAGAATTTCCTGATAAGGGAAATCTTTTTGCTTTTTGGCCCGGAAATTTAACATGTTTTCAATTGGCGCGAACGAACTGTCCATATGAGAAGCCTCATTAGTTACAGATGACATAGTAACGATGGTAATTAATAATATCAATGTCATGAATCACCAATTCTTTAGCAATTAGTGTGATTCATAACTCCGGTGAATTATTCGATGTTTAATGTATTCGGCAGAGTTTGCCCTGCGGTTAATCTGCGGTAAAAAAGGTCTTCAGCCTGCGGCCATCAGCATCACCTTAAACACCAGCCCGTATGCCAGGGCACCGGTCAGTGTGGCAATAATGATACTTTTGGTTCGCCAGAAAATCAGCGCGAGAAGCACAAAACCGGCCAGCGAAGGCAGCAGCTTTTGATGATCGCGCAAAATTTCAGGCGTGCTTGAAACCACCAGTAACGCGCAGATAGACGCGATACCGATGCTATCGAGCACGCGGGACAGAGGGCCACTTTTTGGCCCGGGTTTCTGCCTTGCGCCCATGCGCAAAGGCAAATACCGGAACAGGTAATTCACGGTGCCGACGAGCAGACAAACCAGAATGACATTAGTGCTCATCTGAGGTTATCTCCGTGGCAGAAGAGGATTGAGGGCGTTGCAGCATGGCGGCCACGCACCCGGCGGCCAGACCGCAGCCGATAGCGGCGGGAATTGACCAGAACAGCAGTCCACCCAGTGCGCCAGCCAGCGACGCGACAAACACCATACTTTGCTGGCGCTTAAACGCCGCGAGCAAAAAACTCAGAAACAGCGCCGGTAACATAAAGCCGAGTGCGGCTTCGATAGCCGGGAAATTTTCCAGTGGCCCGTTGCCAAATAACGCCCCCACAGCAGTACCCAATACCCATGAAAGCCAGGAAGACAGCGCAATGCCGCACATCCAGTTTTCGCTCCAGCTGCGTTTATCGCGGATAAGCCTTGCGGTGGCAGCGGCAAACACTTCGTCCGTCAGGCCAAATGCCCACAGCGCGGTTTTTTTGCCATTGAGTTTGCCCACCAGACGGTTACGCAGCGATGGCCCGTACAGCACATGTCGTACATCCATTGCCATCACGGTAAGGGCAGAAACCCACAAGGACATTCCGGCGCTGAGCAGCGCGGTGATCACAAACTGACTGGCGCCAGCGTAGATAAGAATGGAAAAAAGCAGACTTTCAGCTGGGGTGAATCCCAGTTTTACGGCGCTGAGGCCAAATGCAAAAGCGATGGGCAGATAGCCAATGACAATGGGCAGGCTGTCGGTAATACCTTGTGCGAATGTTGAAACACGGACGGGGTCGGGTGCTTCGAGATCTGGGTTGCTTTGCATGGGTGTTTAAAAGATTGTGAAACCGGATGAGTTCCGGCAAATAATTCATGGTGCAAACATTACCAGACTGTAAGTATTGTTAACACCCTTTGGTTCAAATAAATTTCCAATATGATTATTCGCAAGCTAATCAGGAGGGGTGATGGTTCCCTCCTGATGTAATTTCGTACGTTATTACGCCAGCTTGTATTTATATCCCTTTAGCCAGACCAGTAAATTCAGCACACACATAAGGGTTCCTGCTGCTGACACTCCGTACCAGCCTGCGGCCTGATAGGCGGATGCGGACACCAGCGAGCCGACCGCACCCCCAATAAAGTACGTCGTCATGTAACCCGCGGTCAGGCGGTTACGTGCTTCCGGCATGGTTTTGTAGATGACACTTTGGTTGGTGATGTGGACGCCCTGAACCGAAAGGTCCAAAACGATGATGCCGATAATCAGCGAAATCACCGAGTGCTGGCCCCAGGCAATCGCCGCCCAGGACAGCAGCAGCAGAATCAGACCCGCCGTGGTGGTCAGATGCGCTTTGCCCTTATCCGCCAGATGTCCCGCACGGGTAGCCGCCAGCGCACCCGCCGCGCCCACCAGCCCGAACAGTCCGATCACGGCTTCGGAATAGTGATACGCCGGGCCCGCCAGCAGGAACGCCATTGACGTCCACAAAATACTGAAGTTAGCGAAACAGAACATGCCGATCAGCGCGCGGGTACGTAACACCGGCGTATGGATGAACAGCGTGAAGATGGATTTAAGCAACTGCGGATAATTCAGATCCGTTTTCTGCTGGTGTTTCGGCAGCTTGCGCCACAAGACCAGCGCCATCACGATCATCAGTGCGCTCGCCACCCAGTAAACCGTGCGCCAGCCGCCCAGCGACGCCAGAGCACCGGCGACGGTACGTGCCAGCAAAATGCCCAGCAGCAGACCGGACATAATCAGCCCGACCACCTTACCACGACGCTCTGGTTCAGCCAGCGTAGCCGCCAGCGGCACCAGAATCTGCGCTACTACCGAGAACAGCCCGGTCAGTGCCGTTCCGACCAGCATGATGGTCAGCGTAGGTGCCATGGCTGTGAGCAGCAATCCTGCGGCGGAAAGCAGCGTCATCAGCACGATTAACCCGCGACGTTCGAACATATCGCCGAGCGGTACGATAAACATCAGCCCGCAGGCATAACCAAGTTGTGCCACGGTGACGATAAACCCAGCCTGATTGACTGAAAGATCAAATGCGCGTGCGATAGTTTCCAGCAGCGGCTGCGGGTAATAGTTACTGGCGACGGCGAGCCCGGTGGCGACTGCCATCAGAATAATCAGCGCCGGGCTGAGTGGTGAATGTGTGGTCGTTTTTTTCATAATGGGGATAACAGATCTTATTGAAGAAGCAGGGGAATGCGAAAAACGATTATCGTTTTGGTTGAAATATTAAACCAATGAATAGTTTTCATGGCAACTATTTGGTTTTGCAATAGCGCTTTTTATATACGTCACCACAAAAAACGGGCGGAGATTTCTCCCCGCCCGCTGGCCTTACTGAGTCTGATGTAATGTTATTTCGCTGCCGCAGCCGCTTCTTTTACCCAGCCGTCGAACTGTTCCTGGTGGGCTTTAATCCAGCCATCTGTCTGCGCGGAGATATCAGCATCTGAATTTTTACCCGCGTGCATGGCGGCATTCTGCGCATTGATGTCTTTGAGTGGCAGCTTCATGATGGCAAACAGTTTTGCCGCCGCCGGGTTTTTCTCAGCCCAGGCTTTGTTCGCCACGATGTGCATGGTGCTCACCGGGAAACCGTAGTTTTTGCCGTTTGGCAGTGTGGTATCGGCATTTTTATCACCCGGTACCACAGAGAACGGTACCTGCATCCACAGCACGTCTTTGCCCGGAACCAGCACATTGCTGACCCAGTACGGCGTCCAGGTGTAATAGAAGATCGGCTTACCTTCTTTGTAACGCGTGATGGTGTCGGCAATCATCGCGGAATAGTTACCCTGATTGTGGGTCACGGTATTTTCCAGTCCGTATGCTTTCAGCTGTTCATTCAGCGCGGCTTCACAACCCCAGCCCGGCGTACAACCGGTCAGATCGGCTTTACCGTCGCCGTTGGTATCAAACAGCTTGGCCAGTTTCGGATCCTTCAGCTGTTCAATATTGGTAATGTGGTATTTCTCAGCAGTTTTTTTATCGATCAGCCAGCCTTGTGCTGCGCCGGTCACGTAGGTGCCCTCGCGGTAAAAGACTTTGTCGCCACCGGCGGCTTTGTACATTTCATCATGCAGCGGTGACCAGTTGACGGCGGTGAAGGTCGCATCACCGGCAGCCAGCGTTGTGTAACCGACGTTGTAATCGACCTCACGGGTTGGCTGCACGTCATAGCCCAGTTTCTCCAGCGCCTTGCTTACCAGTTCGGTCTGAAAAGACTCCTCACTGATGGTGCTCTGGACTGGCGTCACACTGATGCCTTTACCCGGCAGATCGGCAGCGAATGTAGTGGCTGTTGCAAATGTGGTGAGGGCGGCAACCGCCCAGATTCCTGTCTTTTTCATAAATTCCTCGATTTTTATAATGCGTTATTTTGCTGCGGCAGCAGCTTCTTTAATCCAGCCATCGAAGGTCGCCTGATGCGCCTTGATCCAGCCATCAACGTGCTGCTGGATATCTTCTGATGAGGATTCACCTTCATGCATTCGCAGGTTCTGCGCGTTCACGTCGGCCAGTGGCAATTTCATGATGGCGAACAGTTTCGCGGCCGCCGGGTTTTTTTCAGCCCAGGCTTTGTTCGCCACAATGTGTTCGTTATTGACCGGGAAGCCATAGTTCTTGCCGTTAGGCAGGGTGGTATCCATGTCTTTCTGCGAACCCGGATTTGCCGAGAAAGGCACCGTCAGCCAGACCACGTCTTTGCCCGGTTTCATCTCGTTGCTGACCCAGTACGGTGTCCAGGTGAAATACAACACCGGTTTGCCGGATTTAAAGCGGGTGAGAGTGTCAGCGATAATCGCCGAATAGTTCCCCTCGTTTTGCGTCACGGTATCGCTCAGGCCGTAAGCTTTGATTTGGGTATTGATCACCTGACCGCAAACCCAGCCCGGATTACAGCCTGCCATATCGGCTTTACCGTCACCGTCAGCATCAAACAGTTTGGCGATTTTCGGGTCTTTCAGCTGGGATAAATCATGAATGTGGTATTTGTCGGCGGTTTTCTTGTCGATCAGATAACCCTGTGCCGCGCCGGTGATATAAGTGCCCTGACGGTAGAATTTCTGGTCGCCACCGGCTGCGTTATACATGTCTTTTTGCAGCGGTTCCCAGTTCACGGCCATGTAAGTGGAATCACCGCTGGCGATGGCGGTGTACGCCACGTTGTAATCTACTTCACCGGTTTGCTGAACGTCGTAGCCCAGTTTTTGCAATGCACGGTTGACCAGTTCAGTCTGGAAAGTTTCTTCTGCAATGGTGCTTTGCAACGGTTTGACGACTACGCCTTTGCCCGGTAAATCGGCAGCGAAAGTTATTGAGGATGTGAAAAGTGTGCTCAGGGCTAGTGCCCAGATTGGTATTGTGCGCATGGTGAACCCTTATTCTTTTTAAGTTTGTGGCTTATGAATACGTAAGAGTGGACTGCGTTGTTTTAGCTTTTGAGAGTTCCCGGCAGCGAACCGCCGGGAAAAATGCAGTGTGTGAATCAGGCTTTTTTGGTGAAAGGCTTCATCACCAGACCGACAGGACCGCGGGTGAACCAGCGGTGACCGCCTTTACTGCGGCTGTCGCGACCCATCGACTGGGTGAGACGGTCGAGAATAATGGCGAGGATAACGATACCCGCACCACCGACCGATGCCAGACCCATGTCCAGACGACCGATACCGCGCAGAACCATCTGACCCAGACCACCTACGGCGATCATCGAGGCGATGACCACCATCGACAGTGCCAGCATCAGCGTCTGGTTAATACCGGCCATGATGGTCGGCATCGCCAGCGGCAGCTGAACTTTAAACAACATCTGACGCGGGCTGGAACCAAATGATTTCGCGGCTTCAATCAGGTCTTCCGGCACCTGATTGATACCCAGAATGGTCAGACGAACAACAGGCGGTAAGGCGAAGATAATCGTCACCACGACGCCAGGTACGTTACCGATACCAAACAGCATGACGATCGGCACCAGATAAACGAACGCTGGTGTGGTCTGCATGGCATCCAGTAACGGCCTGATAATCTTGGCCGCCTTCTGGCTGCGTGCCAGCCATATCCCGAGCGGTAAACCTATCAGGATACAGAAGAACAGCGAGGTCAGAACCAGCGCCAGCGTCACCATTGCCTGTGACCAGGCACCGATCGCACCGATCAGCACCAGCGAAACCAGCGTGGCTGCACCCATACCCAAACCGGCCATCTGCCACGCAAGCAGGGCAAAGACCAGGATCGCAATCGGAGCGGGCAGAGATTCCAGACCGTGCTGGAAACCGCTCAGCACGAAATCGACCGGGACGCGGATCCCCTGGAAGACAGGGCGGAAGTTACCGACCAGCCAGTCGATCCCCTCAGTGACCCAGCGGTCGAGCGGGATCAGCGTGCTGTGAAACGGATCGAGAATATTAAAATGCTGATGTTGTTCAGGTGCGACGCTCAGCCAGTCGTTGGTCTGCGCGGCAGCATGATGGGTGGCATCCGGTGCGCTGGTCGCGGCATCGCTGCCACCGCCCCATGGATCACTGCTGCTGGCATCGGCTGGCGCTGCACTCGTCGCGGCGTCAGCTTGTGGTGCAACACCGCCACTGGCGTTATCGGCACTCCAGGGATCGACGGACGGATCCAGGGCCTGTGCCTGAGCGGCCTGTGCGTGCTGTGTCATCGTGTTCGTTACGGTTGAAGTGCTCATTCGTTACCCCCTTCTTTGTCCAGAGCCTGAAGCAGCATGGCTTTGGAAATAATGCCGATATAGTTATTGTCCTCATTGATCACCGGTACGGCGCAAGGCGCGGCGGCGACATGAGAAATCAGTTCGCTGAGCGGCATGTCTGCCTGCACGGCTGCCGGAGATTCCAGCAGGGCACTTTCCAGCGACTGATTGGCTTTAAGCGCAGTTTTCAGGGATTCAATCGACACCACGCCGATGAATTTCTGTCCACGTTCAAGCACATAACCATATTCACGGTCTTCGTCTTCGAGCAGCTTAAGGGCGGCACGGGGACCAAAACCGGGGGTTTTACGAATAAGCGTGCCACGACGGCGGGCAATGTCTTTGGCACTGAAGACCTGACTGATATCGACACCACGGAAGAAGGTGCGCACATAGTCGTTGGCCGGATTATTAAGAATGTCTTCCGGCGTGCCGACCTGCACCACTTCGCCGCCCTGCATAATGGCGATGCGGTCGCCGATGCGCATGGCTTCGTCGAGATCATGAGAAATAAACACAATGGTGCGCTGATGCTGAGCCTGAAGCTTCACCAGCTCATCCTGCATTTCAGTACGAATTAACGGATCGAGTGCCGAGAAGGCTTCATCCATCAGCAGAATGTCAGGATTATTGGCCATGGCGCGGGCTAAACCGACACGCTGGCGCATACCGCCCGACAGTTCATCAGGATAAGAGTTGGCATAGTTTTCCAGCCCGACCTGACGCAGGGCGTCAATCGCTTTGGCATTGCGCTCTTCGACCGGCACACCGGCCAGTTCCATACCAAACGCGGTGTTATTCAACACGGTCAGGTGTGGCATCAGCGCAAAGGACTGAAAGACCATACTGATTTTACTGCGGCGCACCTGGCGCAATTTTGCTTCTGAGATTTTGGCGATATCTTCGCCGTCGATCAGGACTTCGCCACGGGTGGGCTCTATCAGACGATTGAGAAGGCGTACCATGGTGGATTTACCGGAACCGGATAACCCCATGATGACGAAAATCTCGCCTTCTTCAATGGCCAGACTGGCATTCTTAACGCCAAGTGAAAGACCGGTTTTCTCAAAAATTTCTTCTTTACCCTTGCCTGCATCAATCATCTTGAAAGCGCGATCCGGGTTTTCGCCAAATACCTTATAAAGATTCTTTACTTCGATTTTAATTGCCATGCAATGTGCATTCCTTGGATATAAATAGCCGTATCGGCTCGATGTCTATTTTTTGTGTTGGACCGTATAAGATTTTGCCTGTAACAAAATAGTGAACGCTTTATACCCTAACACATCGAAATTCTGAGACAAGTCTCAATGTTTCTGAAGAATATTCGTGATTGTGTTTCGGGTTACGTATTTGTGTGTATCGGGCTTGTCTAATTTTGTCTGGATCCGCTGACATTTAATGACAATTTTCAGGGCTTCATAACGGGCGGTTTTCCGCTGCATTTAAATTAAGTATATTATTCAGAATATATATTTAAGTGATTGTTTTTAGTTGTTTTATTTTATGATTTTGTTGTCGGTTTTTTATCATTAATAATTGCAGGGAATTTAACCGGGAAATGCGAATTTTTTGCGCAGACTTTACAGGTGTAAATAGTGATTTCAGGGAGGGCGATTAACAGTGAATTTACCGGTTGTCTGAAAGAGGATATTGAGTTGATATAACGGCAGGATTCGGCGGGCAGAGGGCGTAATTTGCCGGTGCTGACACCGGCGATGAACGTGAAATTCGTCACAGAAAAAAGAGGGAATTGAGTCTCAGGCCTCAGAATTTTTTGTGACGGCTATTTTCCGGTAAAGGCGCCGTGGATGGCCGATATTTCCGTACTGCATCTCGACGCCGATAAAGCCAATTTCCACGCAATATTCAAGATATCGGCGGCCTGTCGTTTTGCTGATCCCGACTTCCTCAACGACCTCTTCAACCGACCAGCTGACGTCCGGTTTCGCGTTAAATACGCGCTGAACCAGTTCGAGCGTATTGGGCTCGATGCCTTTGGCAGAAGGGGCTGCCGGTGTATCGCTGGCGGGCAGATTGAACAACTTATCCAGAGCCCGCTGATCGACCACTTTCACATTACGCAGCGTTTGCACCAGCTGCATAAAACGTTCCAGTGAACTTTGCAGCCGGTGGAAAGACACCGGTTTGATAATGTAATCGAACGCGCCGCTACGCATCGCCTGACTACAGGTTTGCATATCGCTGGCCGCGGTAATGAAAATCACCGAACAATCGAAGCTTTTCAGCAGCGGGCTGTTGATTAAATCCACACCCTGGCCGTCCGGTAAATAGTTATCGAGCAAAATCAGCCGTGGCTCATGCAGGCGCAACAACGAGCGCGCCTGTTCCAGCGTGGCGGCGATACCCACGACACGCACATTGAAATTTTGCTCGATAAAATCGCGGTGCAGACCGGCCAGATGCGGCTCGTCTTCCACAATCACGACATCGAGAGCACTGCTGTTATTCATGGTTCGTTCCTGTTAAAGCCTCAGCCGGGTACGGGATAAAGACTGAAAATATCGTACCTTGCGGCGTGTTGTCTGAGATTTCGATGCTGCCACCGGCCTGACGGACATATCCGGCCACCAGATAAAGCCCGATACCATGTTCCGCGCCGGTCGTGTCGTGGTCGCGTGAGGGCTTGCTTGTCACGCCCTGTTCAAACAGACGCGGTTTCAGGTCATCATCCACGCCGCTGCCCTGATCGGCGACTTCAATCAGCAGCTCCTGATTCCTGTCTGAAATATACAGTTCGACCGGCACAGAAGGCGTCAGCGCGTTGAGGGTGGCATCCACGGCGTTATCCAGCAGATTACCGACCACCGACATCAGCTCGGTTTCAGTGATAGCCGCCGGAATGCGGGTGAGCTGGCAGGCAGGATCGAAACTGAGTTCAACACCTTTTTCGCGCGCACTGACGTATTTCCCCAGCAGCAGGCCGCAAAGTGCCGGCGAAGTGAAGCGCGCCGAGACGAAATCCAGCACTGCCTGCGCACCTTCCGACTGCGCCTGAATATAGTGCATCGCATCGTCGTAACGCTGCATTTGCAGCAAACCCGCCAGTGTTGCGGTCCAGTTCAGCTGTTCGTGGCGCATGATGCGCAGATTGTCCGCGTAGCGTTTCACCTGACTCAGCTGGCTGCTCAGCGTATTTATGTCGTTTTTATCGCGGAAACTGAACACCCAGCCACTTTCTTTACCCGGCTCCAGCTCGATGGGAACGCGGTTGACGATCACCTGTCTCTGATTCAGCACCGTAATCTGATCATGCTGGCTGTTATTTTCACTGATACCGCCTTGCGTGAAGAAGGTGGGCGGTGTCTGAAGCACTTCCGCCAACGGTTTACCCAGCAGTTCATTTTCTGGCTGATGGATATCAAGCAACTCGCGTGCGGCGCGGTTAATGGAAATCAGCTGTTTTTGGGCATTAACTGCGAATACGCCTTCGTACATGGCTTCAAGCAAGGCTTTTTGCTGGCGAACCAGCAGCGCGATATCTTTGGGTTCCAGCCAGAACATCTGTTTTTTAACGTTGCGGGTAAACATCCACGAAAAAATAAACAGCAGTAATAAAAGAAGCAAACCGTATAAACCGGCCTGCGCCAGACGATGGCCGTTAATATTATCAATATAAGAAGTGAGGTAGCCGACGGAGACAATACCAATGACCCGATTATTCTCATCCAGGATCGGCGCTTTACTGCGCAATGAAACACCTATACCGCCTTGCCGGACGGAAATAATGGTTTTCCCCGCCAGCACCTCCGCGTTATCACCGCCAATCATCGGCAGGTCGATCCGCTCCGGTGATTGTGAATGATAAAGATGCAGCTCGCGGTTATCGCCGATAACGATATAACTGGCATCGCTTTTATCGCGTAAAGGCTGGATAAGTCGTGCGATCCCGATGGTATCCCGCGCCTTAACCTTCTGCGCCAGTCCCGGCATCAGCGCGATTTCACTGGCCTGAACCCGTGCGCGCTGGCCGAGGTCGTGATGCAACTGACGATCGATGATATGAAATAAAATAGCACCCAGCAGTGCCAGCAACAGGCAGGAAAATACCACCAGAGATAAAAAGAGTTTTACCTGAAAAGGCATGCGGAGTTTCATACGGCCTGCTGCAAGATTAACGTAAAGATACACATTGAATAAGCGTACCACGGGGCAGTAAGGGCGGTAATCGGACAAAGACAGAGTTGTGAACAGGCATTATAAATAACGATGAATTCACTCAGTGATTACAAGGGTAATAGGGCTTTTTACTACAAATCTGATAATCCTTATAAATCAAATAACATTAACTCCATAAACACCATAACAACCTTAATCCCTGCGGTTTTAATTTGAACAAACTCACATCCGGCTGACCTGCTGTTTTCTTATGCTCAGAACATCAATAAGAAAAGTATTTATAAGAAAGAGGCAATGTCATGAGCACAACCGACGATTCCTACATCGCAGTCAAAGAAAAGAAAACCTCCGGCCTCTCGGTCAGGCAAAAATGGTGGCACATTCTTGATAACTACAAGATAGGTATTATCCCGCTGCCTTTCTTCCTGCTGGCCGGTGTGCTGATCCTGCTCGACTGCCTGAACGGCAAATTACCCAGCGACATTGTGGTGATGGTTGCCACGCTGGCCTTCTTCGGTTTTGCCTGTGGCGAATTCGGCAAACGCTTACCCGTCGTCGGCAAACTCGGTGCGGCGGCAATATGCGCCACCTTTATTCCTTCGGCGATGGTGCATTACGGTTTACTGCCGGACGTCGTGGTGGATTCCACGGTCAAATTCTATAAATCCACCAATATTCTGTATCTCTACATCTGCTGCATTATTGTCGGCAGTATCATGAGCATGAACCGCCAGGTGCTGATCCAGGGCTTTATGCGCATTTTTGTGCCGATGTTATGCGGTGAAGTGGTGGGCATGATTGCCGGAATGGCGATGGGCACGGTGTTAGGTTTACCGCCAATGCAAACCTTCTTCTTCCTGATCCTGCCGATCATGGCCGGTGGCGTAGGTGAAGGTGCGATCCCGCTGTCGATGGGTTATGCGACGATTTTGCACATGGAACAAGGTGTGGCGCTGGGGCGCATTCTGCCGATCGTGATGCTGGGCAGTCTGACGGCAATTGTGCTGGCGGGCGTGCTGAATCAGCTGGGGAAACGTTATCCGCATCTGACCGGTGAGGGGCAACTGATGCCGTCGAAAAAAGGTGAGCTGGGCAGCGGTACTGACAAATTCGAAGGAAATCCGGGCGTGAATGCGCTGGCCTGTGGCGCGCTGCTGGCAATCCTGCTTTACATGGTCGGGATGCTCGGTCAGAAGTGGATCGGCCTGCCCGCGCCGGTCGGCATGTTATTCGCGGCAGTACTGGTAAAACTGGCAAATGGCGTTTCACCGACCATTCAGCACGGCTCGATGACGGTGTATAAATTCTTCCGCACTGCAGTGACCTATCCGGTGCTGTTCGCGGTGGGTGTGGCGATCACGCCGTGGCAGGAACTGATCAACGCTTTTACCCTGCAAAACCTCCTCGTGATCGTGACCACCGTGCTGGCGCTGGTCGGCACCGGTTTTTACGTCGGCAAGAAAATCGGTATGCATCCGATTGATGTGGCGATTGTTTCCTGCTGCCAGAGCGGGCAGGGCGGCACCGGTGACGTGGCTATTCTGACTTCGGGTAACCGTATGACGCTGATGCCTTTCGCGCAAATCGCTACCCGCATCGGTGGTGCAATCAACGTTTCAGTCGGATTATTTGTGCTGGCGAAGTTCTTTTCATAATCCCCGTAACAGCCCCTTTCACCGAAGGGGCTGGTTTCACTGAGAAAAAATCCGCAGTCCAAAACTGGACATAAAATAGCCAGATTATTTCACTTTATCTGGTTATTATTTGCGCACTCAGAGACGAGTCACCCGCCCCGAGAGCCGGTTCCCACGTAAGGAAGAGCACTATTTTTTAACGAAAGAATCCACGCATGTTCCGTATTAAATCGCTTGTTTCTGCCTTACTGCTTCTTGTAGCCGGTTTATTCAGTACCCATTCCTTTGCTTTTGATATGCCTGAAGAGTTTGAGTCTATGGATACCTATAAATTTTTCCACAGCGAGCTTTTTGATGGAAAAGGTTCCTCCGTCACTGCGGTTAACACCGGCAACTCAGAAAATATTAAAAGTGCCTTGCTGGCTGAATATCCGCGCTGGAAAGGGACGCATTATCGCTGGGGTGGAACCACACACAAAGGTGTCGATTGTTCGGCGCTGATGCAACATCTCTTCCGGGATTCCCTGCAAAAACGCCTGCCGAGAACCACGTTTCAGCAAATCAGGAACGGCAGAAAAGTGAGTAAAAATAGCCTGAAACCGGGGGATTTAGTCTTTTTCAAAACGTCGCCTGGCGATCGTCATGTCGGCGTGTATGTCGGGGATCATCAGTTTATTCATGCCTCGAAAATTGAAGGCGTCACGATTTCATCACTGGACAATCAGTACTGGGTCGATCATTACGAAACAGCACGACGTTTAGAGCTGATGAGCTAAAAAAAAGGCGGATCCTTTTCAGGATATCCGCCTGTTTTACTTTGAATATTTACTTATCTGATGACGCCTGCCACAGATTCAATTCACCATCCGCCACATGTTTATCAATCGCAGCAAGTTCTTCTGGGGTGAAACGCAGATTGTCCAGCGCCTTGACGTTTTCATCCAGTTGTTCAGGACGGCTCGCGCCAATCAGCACTGACGTCACGCGGTTGTCTTTCAGCAGCCAGCTCAGCGCCATCTGCGCCATCGTCTGTCCGCGCTGTTGCGCCATTTCATTGAGCAACCGCAGGCTGTTCAGGTTTTCCTCAGACAGCATCCTGGCATTCAGCCCGCGCACTTTATTCCCTTCCACCTGCATCCGCGAACCGTCCGGAATACCGTTGAGGTATTTACCGGTCAGCAAGCCCTGCGCCAGCGGCGTAAAGGCAATGCAGCCCGCGCCGTTTTGTTCCAGGGTATCCAGTAAACCACTCTTATCGACCCAGCGGTTCAGCAGATTGTAAGAAGGCTGATGAATAAGCAGCGGCACTTTTAGCTCGCGCAGCAGTTCAGCCATTTTCTGTGTACGTTCCGGCGAATAAGACGAAATCCCGACATACAACGCTTTGCCACTTTGCACGGCGTAAGCCAGCGCTGCTGCGGTTTCTTCCATCGGCGTTTCCTCATCCACGCGATGAGAATAGAAGATATCGACGTAATCCAGCCCCATGCGTTGAAGGCTTTGATCAAGGCTTGCCAGCAGATATTTGCGTGAACCGCCGGAGCCGTAAGGCCCAGGCCACATGTCATAACCGGCTTTGGTGGAGATAATCAGTTCATCGCGATACGGGGCGAAATCCTGCTTCAGCAAACGACCAAAATTCTCTTCGGCTGAACCCGGAGGCGGGCCGTAGTTATTCGCCAGATCAAAATGAGTGATGCCTAAATCAAAGGCTTTTTGCAGTAATGCGCGCTGGGATTCGAGCTGGCTGACATGGCCGAAGCTGTGCCACAGGCCAAGAGACAGTGCAGGGAGTTTTAAACCGCTCTGACCGCAGCGGCGGAATTGCATGGTTTCATAGCGGGAGGGTGAGGCCTGATACGGCATGATGTTTCCTTTTCTGAGCGTAGGGTTTTGAAACACTGTTTCTATACTAACGCTGAGAAAAATAACGGCAACATCAGAAAGTGGGTTTTAGCTCCCTCCCACTGCGAAGGGGGAGGAGCAGGGCAAAACCGCTCGCGGTGCAGAGTGAAACACGGTCAACTCCCTCCCCTGCGAAGGGGAGGGTTGGGGTGGGGTATTAATGGCAACTGAGTCTGTTCTGGTCTAGTAAAAGTTGACACCCCATTAAGCGGCGACCTCATATTCGTTTGGTGAAAGACCACCAAGATGGGTATGAGGTCGCCACATATTGTAGTATTCAATGACGTATTTACTGATGTCCCGCTTTGCACTTTCCGCATCTGCATAGCAGCGCTCTTTCACCCACTCTGATTTCAAGACTGCCAAAAAA